>NZ_JBGLYV010000024.1:0-69990 GCF_047304225.1 Pseudomonas sp. Pseusp3
GGGTTTCGAGAGGAACACCAATGTGCACGTCAAATCTCCTGCGTGATCTTATTGAGTAAACCCATGCACTACGGATGATTCGGCGGCGGCGATGGTCACCGCCTCGGTCCCGATGAAGCATCACATGATGGAGATGAAGGCGCCGACTACCGCCGACAGGCCGTTGGGAGCAAACCCGCCGTGCTCGGCCATCAGGCCGCTCAACCCGCTGACTTCCCGATCGGGAACCCAGCCTATCAACACGGCAAAACCCACACCGATGAAACCAATGATCGCCACGACCTTTCACCGAGCAGGCGCATGACCAGAACGACCAGCAGGCCAGAGAACAGATAGGTCAGCAGGACGGCCGGGCCAGCCGCCGCAATGGCATGTCCTGAGCCCACGAACAAACCGGAGCCGATAATCCCGACGATAGACAACATGGTGAAGTGACGTGGCTTGAAGCCCTGCGCCAATTGGCCACTCGAATCCTTGGAGCTCGGGCTGATCATTATTTTTTTCTCTGGTGAACGACATTCAGGCGTGCTGATGGGGGGCTATTGTCCCCCTCCTAAAAACGGCGCCCTCCAAGCGCTGCCGTTCTTGTCAAACCCATCATCGCGATGTGGTTATTTCGATGAAAAGCAGTGCCACCTTACTCGGCTTGTCCGACGATTCAGTTACCTGTTCGCGCCACCTTCTTGCCTGATATCGACACATGCAAACTTGGCGTTCACGATGAAGACCAAGCGGTCACGAAGTGGCTTGGTGTAATCATTTTGTTTTTTGCGCACTCTGCTAACAGAGCAATGAATGGTGATAGTTTGCGAAGCTTAAGCGTGCGAGAAGTTTTCGGAAGAGGCCTGCAACCTGAAACGGGTCATGAAAATCATCGGCGCTAACGGTTTGTTGGTAGGGGGCAAGGGAATGCAGTTTGTTGCTAATGGGCCAGACATCGCTGTCTGAGTTATTACGGGCTCATGAGGAAGGTCGTGTTGTGTTTTTCTGTGGGAAACCAACCCGGTAGTGAGGCGCTCGAACGTGCCTGTCGGGAACGTTCGCATGCCATTACAACCATACCAATTTCGGCCCGGTCAGTTTTGAAGGGGAGCACCGAGCTCTGTAGAACAGAAACTCTCACCTCTTAAATACCGCCATTTTGATACACCGTCGCACTCCAATATTGGCTGCCGTTACGTTTTTGGCGAGTCCATCCATCTGCCTCCAGTTGTCTGGCGATCATTCGATTCATAAACCCATGACCGAGCAGCAGAACCGGTCCTTCGCCGGCAAGGGACTGAAGCCGTTTAGCTGCCGTGCCGGCGCGCATCCTCGTAGTGGCGACGGATTCGACTCGGCGTGAGTAACCGCACAACCATAAGATCCGAAGGATAAATGCCCAGGTAAACGGCGATAGCCGTGGCAGTTGCCAGTGACCATAAGGCAGTGGAGCTTCACAGAACAGCGCGTCGACCAGGGCGGGCTTCAGGCCGAGAGCCTGGACGGAAGTCAGCGCACGAGGCGCGTTGCTTGAGACAATCACCGTGGCGGTTGCGGCGAGCTGCATGCTGGCATCCGGGACGGGTTGATTGGTAATTTCGGAGCGGTCGTATTGTTCGATCCAGTCTTTCATATCGAGCGCTGATATTTTGTCGGTTGCGACCAGTTTTGGCTGGCCGTGACGCATCAGGATTATTTTTCTGCTCACGGTCTGTTTACGTCCTTGTCCTGGTGTGTATCAAACCAACCGTGATCACGGTACCACGCCACGGTGTCGGTGATTGTTTGCTCCAGCGCCCGGAAACTCAGGTCAAGCTCTCGTTCGCTCTTGCCGTGATTGAAACGGGTGCGGTCCTTTTCTCGTACCAGCAGGCGCAACGTGGCTATGCTCAGCAGAATGGGCTTGCCGGTAATACGCGCGTAGATCTCCTGCACAACTGCCAAGGTGTACAGAAAGGGCAGCGGCAGTTGTCGAACGGGTGTCTTGACGCCTGCGATACGCCCAAGAGCGGGCACCAGTTCACGCATTGTCATATGCCGGCCCGCCGCGAGATAGCGCTCGCCTCGACGCCCATCTCTGGCGGCGGCAATCTGCGCCAATGCCACATCGCGGGCATCGACAACGGAGAAGCTACCGGGGATCAGTCCGGGCAATTTGCCGCGTACGACATCGTTGACCAACTGTCCCGAGGAGGTCGGGCCAATGTCGGCAGGCCCCCACATCCAGCCAGGCAGGACCATGCAGGCATGCATCTCGGGATGGACTTCCAGGAACGACAGGACGACACGGTCGGCGAGTATCTTGCTGCGGTAGTAGTCATCCGCGTCGGCGTCGGCCCGCAGGCAGGTTTCATCGATTGACGTGCCGGGAGCGCCGTCGAGCACGGCGATGGAAGACGTATGGATGAACCGTCGTATACCAGCGCGGTAGGCCTGACCAAGCAGGCTCCGTGTACCGGACACATTAATCTTTTCGAGTTCTTCCCAGTGGCTGCCGCCCTTGTAGTTGTCGCGAAAGAACGCTGCGGTGTGGAACACCGTATCGCAGCCTTGTAGCGACGCTGCGAACGCTTCGACATCGGCCATGTCACCAACGACCAGTTCCACACCCGGCAAATGCTTGAACTGTTGTTCACCTTTGGCTCTTGAACGGACCAGGGCTTTGACCACGCAGCCACGAGCGACCAGTTCACGTACCAGGTTGTTGCCCAACAAGCCGGTCGCGCCAGTGACGAATGTGTTATGCATGTGTCACCCCTCACTCTGATCGGTTGACGGCATCAATACCGCACTGTCGAAGAAGACCTCTTCGCGTATGGCCAAGCCGTCTTTGAAGGTGAAGTGTGCGGCGTAGTACACGGTAATGTGGCGTCCATGGGGTGGAATCACCCGGTCCGACAGCACCAATGGTGCAGCGAAGGTGCCGGTCAGGAAGGCGGTCAGTGCCAAACGATCGTGGGTGACGATAAATGGGCTCAAGATCACCTTGGCATCGGGGAACGCTTCGAGTAATGCGCGCTCTCGCTTGTGCATGGCCTCGCGACCGGTTTGTATCCCCATGCCATCGAAGTAGATGAAGTCTTCGGAAACCAGCGCAAGCATCGCCTCCAGGTCTCGGCGATTAAAGGCGCTGGCGGCGCGTGCCGCATAGTCGTTGGGGCCAGTAGTCATACAGTCCATTCCATTCTTTTCGAGGGGGTGTAGATATACCGTTGACACCTCTGCCGAAAAACAGCGACTGCTGCATAATGGATTTGCAAATTTGCGGATCAGGGAAGATATGAAGCATGGCTTTGCAAGCAAACTGGGACGATCTTCGCCTGCTGTTGGCAGTCTCGCGACGTGGCAGCTTTCTCCAGGCCGGTCAATTGCTGGGGGTCGCTGCGTCTACTGTGGCGCGACGGCTGACCCAACTTGAAGGCGCACTTGGCGAGCCACTCGTTGAGCGGGGAGTTGAAGGATGCAGGTTGACCCCGCGAGGCCAATCCCTCGTGGACGTTGCCTTGGCTGCAGAAGCGGGCTTGAGGCGTCAAACCGTTACGGGCATGTCCGAACCAGACACAGAGCTATCTGGCAGTGTCGTGGTCAGTGCAGGAGAGGGGTTCTCGTCTTGCGTGCTGGAGGCCGCGAGTCGCTTCACCACTCTGCATCCGCGATGCTCGGTGGAGTTGCTGATAACAGCCGACTTTCACAAGATCGTCCGCGGAGTCGCAGACATTGCTGTACGCACGACTCATCTGGGCGAGCCGTCGCTGATTTATCGCTCCATAGGCAGGCTCGCTTACGGTGTATTCGCCGATGCAGGTTATCTGAAGCGGTTTCCAGGGCTGACTCCGGCCACTGCGGCCAATATTGCCTTGCTTCCTCCGCTGGACATGTTGCCTCAAATGCGCATGGCAAAGGCCTCGGGCCTGGACCGCACGCAGATCAGCGTGAGCTCGTTCGCGGTTCAGCTCGAATCGGTGAGGCGAGGAATGGGCGTGGCAGTGTTGCCCAGAATTCTGGCGAAGGATCTGATCGGGTTGTTCCCGGATCTCCAGCTTCCAGATATGGAGGTCTATCTGGTGACCCGGCCGCAGGCATTGAAACAGGCTCACATCAAATGTTTTTTTGCCATCCTGGAGCAGGTACTGCTTGAAGCCCTTTCCATGGAAAGTGTCGAAGGGGACCTCTTGGAGGGGCGCCCCGAAATGGGTGCATGAGGCAGCTTGCAGGTTGTACGGTAATGGTGGAAAACAATCGGAACTGCGGTCGCAACCTTTGTCTGGCGAGAAAAGAGGCGGACCGCGTTCGGCCGATTTCGACGGTCACGACCGACCGAAATAGCCTGTGGACTCAGCCGGTCGACGCAACGGATTGGCTAAATTGTTCAGCAGGCGTTTCGTAGTTTAGTGTTTTCCGAGAGCGGCTATTCAGCTGCCAGGCCACTTCATTGACTGCGGCAGAAATCTGCTGGAGGCCAGCGAGTTCCACTCAAGGCCTGCCAGGATACTCTGAACTCTTGACAATGGAGGTACGGGAGCCTGGGCGGACACTGGATATCCCCCGGGTGCTGATCGAACACGCAGGCAACGTGGTAAGCAAGGACGAAATGATTGCTCACGTCTGGCCAACTTCAGTGGTCGGGGATATCAATCCGCGCGTGCACATTGCCGCCCTGCGACGGGCTCTCGTCGAAGGCCAGAACGGGTGGCCCTGCACTGTCAACTTTCCCCAGCGCGGCTACAGCTTCGTCGTCCCAGTGCAGCGCGAGTTGGAACGGACGCTGGTTTTGATCAAGACCGGACACAAACACCAGCACAAATTAACTCGTCCTGCGTCCGGTCTGCACCCAAAACTCGCTCCTGCAAATGGATATAACCCATCTCAAGGACAAACCAGCGAGCAACGTGGTGGTCTATCACAGTGGCTACGGGCACACCCGGGTCACGGCCGGCTGATTTCCTCGGTGCTGACAAGATCGTACCGATCGAAACCTACGGTATCTCAAACGGGTCAAGGGTTCGAAACTGCTCGTCCACCCTGGCGTGCCCGTGGGCTAACTGATACTGACAAGGATCAGCTCAACGCCGACCTGCTGACTTTCCTTCAAGCTTGATTGGCTCTGCCCCTGGCGCAGGCGTTCGGGCCCGCGCCGGTTTACACCCCTTGCATGGGCGGCATTCCAGTGCTGGGGTGATTCACGGTCGTCACCCCGGAAAATGAGCGGTCCTGCCGCTCGATTTGATCATTGGACGTGAATTTGAACGGTTAGTGAGGGAGGCGGCTTGCGTTGCGGTAGGTGGTGCGGATCGCACCGCCCGACAGCGCCAGGCGAAAGGCGTAATGCCTTCGCTGCGGGTGAAAATGTGACTGAAGTGCGCCTGATCACAGAAGCCGCATTCCAGGCCGATTTGCGTCAGGGTCAGGTTGGTCTTCTCGATCAGTTGCTTGGCCCGGGCGACGCGCTGGCAACGAATCCAGTCCTGGGGCGACAGGCCAGTGCTGCACTTGAAGGTACGGGAGAAATGACTGCGGGACATCGCGCAGGCCCGTGCCAGTTCGGTGACTTCCAGGGGGTCGCTGAGGCGGTCGAGGATCAATTGTTTGACCAGGCATTCCCGCCAGGGAGTGAGACCACCAGTGATGGCTTTTCGCGTTTGGGTGGCTGACACGCAGGTGTTGTTGTGCTGAACATGGGCCATGACAAATGTCCGTGTTGATGGGTGTGTTCTGGAGCACAGTGCGGTGGGGCGGCACCATCCCTTTTGGAAAAACAATCTTGCATCGAGGGTTTGATTTTTGGTCGCAAGGCTTTGGCTGGCGAGTTAAACGTTGTTAATTCCCTCCTTTGAGTGCCTATGATTCAGTAAAGTCCAAAGACGGGTGCCTGGTTGAAAACACAATGGAACGGTACTCGGGAATCATTACGATCTGCGCAATGCCGATTTGAACCTGCTGGCGATTTTCGAGGTTCTGATGTTCGAAAAAAACCTGACCTGGGTCGCTGGAAAACAGTCCCCGGATGCGCCGTTCATTGCCGCCAAACAAGTGCAAAACTTGTGGGAGCGAGCCTGCTCGCGAAAGCGGTGTGTCGGATGACATCAATGTCACTGATACTCCCTCTTCGTGAGCAGGCTCGCTCCCACAAGGTCAGTGCCTGACAGTTGTTTAACGGTTCTGCAACCATCCCAGAAAGCCACCTTTCCTGACCGCCACCGGTTTGGCCATCAACGCCATCCGGCTGTTCTGCTGCCGGACCGCTTGCAGCTTGTTCAGCGCCCGGTCGACTTCGCGTCGTTGCTCCATGCAACTGCGGGTCAGGGATTTGTCGAGGCGGTAGATGATGCTTGAGGTCATGGCAGTGAACCGTGCCTGGGACGGCGTGTCGGCGAGGATGCTTTGTTCGCCCATGATTTCACTCGGCCCCATGCGCCCGGCTTCAATCTGCATGCTGCCGTCGGCGACCGTGGCGCTGACCACGCCGGTGGCGATGACGAACAGGCTGTCCGGTACTTCTTCCAGATCCAGCACCACCTCACCGGCCGCGTATTGCTGCGCCACCATGTTCCGGGCCAGGCGATCACGCTCCTCGGCGCTCAGGGAACGGAAGACTTTCACTTCATCGAGCAACGCCCGGGCGCGGGTCGAAGGCTCGATCACGCCATCGGGCTGCCGGGAGATGCCTGCCGCTTCGAGGTGCCGATGGGCGAGATCGAACAGCTGATTGCGCACTTCGCTTTTCTTGCCGAGCTCGGCGATAAAACCGCTGGCAACGTATTCGGACATCTCTTCGCCGGCCTCTTTCAACACCGCTTTGGGTGCAGGGTTGAGCAACAGGCTGCTGCTGCCTTGCAGGGTGCGGTCGAGGGCGTCGAGTACTCGACGGGGGCGGATGTGGTTCGGCACCCTGATGCTGATCGACACCCCGTGCAGGTTGTTCGGTTGGCTGAGGTTGACGATCTTGGCCTTGGCCGCCACCGAGTTCGGTACCACGGCCATCGTGCCGGCGCTGCTCAACAGGTGCGTGGCGCGCCAGTTGATGTCGAGCACCTTGCCCTCGACGCCATCGATGACGACAAAGTCGTCCACCTGATACGGCTTGGTGGTGTTGAGCACGATGCCGGAGAACACGTCGGCCAACGTACTCTGCAGCGCCAGACCGACGACGATGGCAAACACGCCAGAGGTCGCGAGCAGACCTTTGACCGGCAGATCCAGCACATAGCCGGCGGCGGCGACGATGGAAGCCAGAAACACCAAGGCACCGATGACGTCCTGCAACAAACGGCCGCTGTGGCCGATGCGGCGCATCAGCACCAGACCGAACACCTCGGTCAGCACCCGTGCGGCGTACAGCCACCAGAGAATCCCCAGCGCCGTCGCGCCAAGTTGCGCCACCTGGTCATCGGCAAACAACGGCGCCTGCAATGGACTGACGCCGGTATTGATGATCAGCGAACTGAACGCCAGAAACAGCACCAGCCGCACACCAACCCGTGGCGCACGATGCTTGAATGGGACGAGGTGCCAGAGCAGAGCGTCGAGCACCAGCAGCAGGGCGCTCCAGGACAACAGGTGGGCAGAGAAAATGCTCATGGGGTGGACTCCTGCGGGCACAAAAAAATCGCCACACCCAGAGGTGTGGCTAGTGGTTGCACTCAGTTCAGATGGGTCTTGAGTTCCGCCGCCGCTTGCCGCACGGCTGCCTTCACCTCGGGAATCTGACTCAACGGATTGAGCAGGCCAAAGTCATGAATCATCCCGTTGTAGCGCACCGAGGTCACCGGCACACCGGCCGCATCGAGGTGGCGGGCGTAACCTTCGCCTTCGTCACGCAGCACGTCGAATTCGGCGGTCTGCACCAATGCGGCAGGCAGGCCCTTGAGTTGTTCGGCGCTGGCGTTGAGCGGCGAGGCATGGATCTGCGCACGTTCGGCCGGGTTGGTGGTGTAGTTGTCCCAGAACCACTGCATCATGCCTTTGGTGAGGAAGTGCCCCTCGGCGAACTGCTGGTACGAGCCGTCGTCGAACTGCGCGTTGGTTACCGGCCACATCAACAGCTGGAAGCGCAGGGCCGGGGTGTTCTGCTCCTTTGCCATCAGCGCCACGACTGCCGCCATGTTGCCGCCGACGCTGTTGCCGGCCACCGCCAGACGCTTGCCGTCGACACCGATTTCCTTGCCATGCCCGGCCACCCATTTCGTCGAGGCGTAGGCCTGGTTGATCGCGGTCGGGTACTGCGCTTCCGGCGACGGCGTGTAGTCGACGTACACCGCGACCGCGCCGGAGCCCACCACCAGGTCACGAATCAGGCGTTGGTGCGTCGGGAAGTCGCCCAACACCCAGCCGCCACCATGGAAGAACATGAACACCGGCAACTCGCCTTTGACCTTGGCGGGGCGCACCACTTTCAGGTTGATGGTCTGGCCATTGACCTTGATCGCCTTGTCGCTGACGTCCACACCGGACAGATCAACCTTCACCGAAGCCTGGGCACCGGTCAGCACCGCACGGGCGTCTTTGGGGCTCAATTGCTCAAGCGGTTTGCCACCGCCGGCGGCGAGGGCATCGAGGAAGGCCTGGGTGTTGTGTTCTACGCCAGTACCTTCAGCAGCGAACGCATTGCCGATGGACAGGGCGAGGAGGGAAGCGGCGAGGGTTTTCTTGATGTTCATGTGCAAATCCTTTTTAAGCCGTTTTAGTTTTTCTATGCCTTGGGATCGGGCTGCTGTGGCGCTGGGGTTTCGGCCTCAGCAACACCGTGAGCACAGATTAATGAGGTGCCGGAAAGTGAAAAAGCGGCCATAAAGCGTTTAACTGTCAACCAGAGAGTGACAATTAGCCCGTTCGAAGGCATTCCGGGCTGTCTGCTGCCGCTGTTCCCGCAGCGCTATCGCGAGGTGACTGCTGGCGAAGTAAATTCTCTCAGCACAAATCCTCCAGATTCGCACATCCGTACAATCGTTCTGCTCTAGCGAAACCGAAAATGGCGCTTCTCAAAACATATCCGGAGAAGTGTTATGGCAACCGCAAAAGCAGCACCAGGCAAAGGCCTGATTGATCCGAGCAACCACGCCCTGATCCTGATCGACTTTCAGTCACAGATGTCATTTGCGACTAAATCCATCGACGCTGTATCACTGCGTAATAACGCTGCACTGATCTCGAAAGCAGCGAAGGAATTTGGCGTTCCTGCCATTCTTACCACCGTCGCCGAAAAAAGCTTTTCGGGCCCAATGTTTGAAGAAATCACCTCGGTCTTCGCCGGCCAGGAGCTGATTGACCGGACCAGCATGAACACCTGGGAGGACGAGCGTATCGCCGTCGCCGTGAATAAGATCGGTCGCAACAGAATCGTTCTTGCCGGTCTCTGGACCTCGGTCTGCATCGTTGGACCGGCGATCTCGGCGCTTGAACAAGGCTTCGAGGTCTACGTCATTTGCGATGCGTGTGGTGACGTTTCAGATGAGGCTCATGAGCGTGCTATCGAGCGTATGGTTCAAGCAGGTGCGCGTCCAATGACCTCGCTTCAATACCTCCTGGAATTGCAGCGTGACTGGGCTCGCAGCGACACCTATAACGAGACGGTGAAAACTTCTATCGCTCACGGTGGCGCTTATGGTCTTGGTTTGATTTATGCCAAAACCATGTTTAACGCATCGGAAGGTCACTGATCGGTAAGCGCCTCTTCCCCACCAGGGGATGAGGCGCACTTTGCCTGGGGATCCGGAAGATTGGCATTGGGTACGAGTCTGTCGCGTCGTTGGC
The DNA here is from genome assembly GCF_047304225.1 of Pseudomonas sp. Pseusp3. Lineage (NCBI taxonomy): Bacteria > Pseudomonadati > Pseudomonadota > Gammaproteobacteria > Pseudomonadales > Pseudomonadaceae > Pseudomonas > Pseudomonas sp. Pseusp3. The sequence continues at coordinate 9,733 of NZ_JBGLYV010000024.1, forward strand.
CACTTCTGAGCAAACTGTGGGGAGGAAATGGTGAGTACGATGACTGAAGAGCAGGCACCGGGTACGGCCTGGCAACCGCTTCGCCATGGACTGTTTCGCAGTCTATGGCTCGCCAGCATTGCATCCAGCATAGGGACGTGGATGCATGAAGTCGGTGCGGGGTGGCTGATGACCTCCTTGTCGGCCAGTCCCCTCATGGTGTCTCTGGTACAGGTAGCGGGTGCCGCTCCCATGTTCCTTCTAGCGCTGCCTGCTGGCGCGCTGGCCGACATCGTCGACAAACGGCGTTACCTGTTGGCTGTCCAGGCAGGAATGGCCGTCATTGCACTTGCGCTCGCCTTGATCACCTTTGCGGACCTGATGAGCTCTACGCTTTTACTCCTGTTTACTCTGGCCATGGGGATTGGAACGGCGCTGACCATGCCAGCATGGTCAGCGTTGACACCTGAGCTGGTTCCGGCCAGTGATCTGCCCGCCGCGATATCGCTGAGTAGCGTGGGGGTCAACGTTGCCCGGGCACTCGGACCGGCCATCGCTGGCATCATCATCAGTCTGGTAGGGCCATGGGCGACATTTGCCGTCAATGCCCTGTCCTTCTTTGGCGTTATCGCGGTGCTCGCCTTGTGGCGTCGCACGCCACAACAGACCGTATTGCCGGCAGAGCGCCTGTTTGGCGCTATACGTACGGGTTGGCGCCATACCCGTAGTTCACGGCACCTGCAGCGAGTTCTGGTGCGCGCCCTGGCCTTTTTCCTGGGTGCAAGCGCCGGCATGTCCTTGCTTCCACTGATTGTGCGAAGTGAGCTGAAGGGCAGCGCTGAGCAATTCGGGATCTTGCTCGGTTGCGTGGGGATCGGGGCGGTCGCGGGTGCAATGTTTCTACCCAGGATTCGTCAGCATGTTGCTGTCAATCCGCTGGTGGCATCGGCCAGCCTTATCTATGCAGCAGTATTGCTGGCATTGGCATGGATTCATGATTTCTATCTGCTTATCCCTGTGATGTTCCTCAGTGGTGCTGCCTGGATCGCGGTATTGTCCAGCTTTCAGGTGTCTGCGCAAACATCGGTACCTGCGTGGGTAAGGGCCAGGGCGTTGGCGGTCTATATCCTGACTTTCTTTGGCAGCATGGCTTTGGGCGGTGTGATATGGGGACTGATCGCCAGCTGGTTTTCGATCTCGATATCGCTGAGTCTTGCCGCCGTAATCATGGTGGTGGGAGTAGGGGTGGGCTGGAGGGTCAAACTGCCTGCGCTGAGCGCAGAAGACCTGGCCCCTTCGCTGCATTGGCCGCAACCGTTGATGGGTGTCGACGTTGAAGGTGAGCGTGGGCCTGTCATGATTACACTCGAATATGAGATTGACACGGTGGATGCCGATGCCTTCAAAGACGCTATGGAAGAGGTGCGCAGGATGCGGCAGCGCAATGGTTCTTTTTCCTGGCAGTTGATGCAGGACACCGAAAATCCGCAACTGTGGATCGAGTTGTTTTTCGACGAGTCCTGGTACGACCATCTACGCCACCACGGTCGAGTCACTCGCGCAGAGTTGAAAATCGAATCAGCCGCCCGGCGCTTTCAAATCGCTGGAAAGTCTGTACGTATTCGGCACTTGCTCAAAGGCTGACGGGTTAGTCTCACTTCAGTCCTGCGGTGGAAGAACGGCCTGCGCTTTTGAAAAGGTTGTGCAACCTGCGCCTCTTCTGGTACCGGGAAAAAAGGGGGCCTGAAGAACCGCAAAATCATTCGCTCGGACGTAGCCGGGGCGGTCTGACGACGACCATTGGTATCAAGATGACCGGAGAGGGCCCGTGGCTGCCCCAGATCAGGAACGCCAGTTTCCGGCCAGAATCGGCAAACTGCGAATTTTGGCTGCCTTCTTCATGTACAGGAGTTTTTCCAACTCCTGTACATGAATCCAAGAAACCGGTTACTGAAGGGTATTGGTAATGGCGTCAAAGGCGACCATGTCGTCGATAACCTCACCACCGGTGGGTTTGGTCTGTGCTTGCCACACTACAATCACCACATCTTTGGTCGGATTGATGTAGAGGAACTGACCAAAAGTGCCTGCAGCAGTAAAGGCTCTATCAGCCTTGGAAGCATCGGTCCAGCCTGGCCACCACATGTTGGCAAAGTCACCGTATGCCGCATCTGTGCCAGTGGTCGCGCTGGCGAAGCTCATCCAGTCTTCAGGCAACACTTGCTGTTCACCGGCCTTGCCGCCGCTGAGGAAAAACTGTCCAAAGCGCCCGTAATCTTCAAGGGTTGCACTGATGCCGCTGCCGCCCACTTCATTGCCGTTAAGGCCGTCGAGCCACCATTTGGCATCGGTTTGCATGCCATAGGGGACCCAGATTTTCTCGCTCAGGTATTGCGTCAGTGGCTTGCCCACGGCGGCGCTGACCAGTTGTCCCAAGACTTGCGTTTCACCGGTGCTGTAGTTGGTGCGAGTGCCAGGAGGTGCAGCGGTGGGCAGGCTTGCCATGAACTTGAGGAGCGACCCAGGCACTTGTTCGATTCGCAGCTTGATCAGCTGTCGTTCGTCTGATGTTGGATCAGTGTATTTCTCGTTCCATTTGATTCCGGAGCGCATGGACAGAATTTGACGTACGGTGACCTGGTCGTATCCGCTACCGGCCAGCGCGGGTAAGTAGTGAGTGACTTTGTCATCAAGGCTTTTGATGGCGCCGTCCTGCAATGCAGCGCCCACGAGAGTCGAGGTGATTGATTTCGCCACCGACATCGACATCCAGCGGGTGTTGGCGGTATTACCTTTTTCGTATCGCTCAGTCACGATTTGACCGTCCTTGAGCACCAACAGGCCTGTCACCCGATTCAGCGCAACGTAGTCATCGAGACTGTAGCGCTTGCCTTTATAGTCAAAGGCAACCGGGCCGAGTGGCGTGCCGCTGCGCGGTAACGGGAAAGGATGGCCGCCCGCTTTGATGGTCCGCACAGGGAACAAACGATCAGTATTGCGAAAGGTAGTGACGGCCATGTCCTCGCTGAGATTGCCGTCATAAATGGCCTGCACTTCGCCAATCGGCTCCAGCGCAGGTTGTTGGTAGGACTTCGTGGGACCAGGAGTGGCCGCGCAGGCGGTCAACGATAGAACGAGTGTCGAAACACACACCACCACTTGGAGATGGCTGCGCTTAACGAGCGATGGATGGCGAGGGAGCATTGGCATAAACACCTTCCTATGGTTTCTTGTTGTTTTGTCAGGGGGCAGTTTGCAAGGTGGACATTTTTGGGGCGCGTGGGATCGGGCCCGATCACGCGCGGAATCGGGCCATGGATAATCTGGAATATTTGATTGATTGATTGATTGATTGATTGATTGATTGATTGATTGATTGGCCAGGCTTGGTGAGAAAGCGCTCTAACGCACTGCCGCCACCAGTTCCAACTCCAGCAATCCGCTGCCTGGAAGCCCGGCGACGCCCAGCGCAGAGCGCGCGTGTTGCCCGCGCTCGCCAAACAACTCGATCAGCAAACGCGAAGCTTCGTCGAGAACTTTTGAGTAATCCTGGTAACCGTCCTCGGCATAGACAAATCCGCGTACGAACACAATCCGCTCGACGCATTCCAGATCACCGACCGCTTGCTCAAGCGCGCTCAAAGCGCGCAATACACAGGTGCGAGCAGCCAGGATCAAGGTTTCTGCAGACATGTCTGCCCGAGCCGGACCTTTGATTACACTGTCGGCCAAACGACACACCTGCCCGCTGACATAGGCCACACCACTGTGGACCACCACCGGTATGTAGTCACCCTTGGGGGCAGGGGCATCGGGCAATTGCAGACCCAACAGCTTCAGTCTCTCTCGAATGCTCATGGGCTCACCTGCGCAAAACTCACCGGCCCACCGAGCCACAATCCCTGAATCTGCTCCTGAGCATCCCGGCGAAAGCGCAACGATATCTCTGAAGGGCGGCCCATAGCCCGACCCTGACGAACACGCACCGGGCGTTCATCAACACTCACCAAGCCGTTTTCCAGCAAACCGAAGGTCAGGGCCGCGGCTGCAATACCGGTGGCCGCGTCTTCGGGGTAGCCGGAGGACTTGGGAAACTGTCGTGCATCGAATTGTCGAGTGGCAAGGTCCAGTGGTGCGTAGGGGTACAAACCGGTTGAGCCGATGCGCTCGCACAATTGCTCAATCCGGCGAAAATCCGGTTTCAACCCGTCCAGCACCGCCACGCTCTTGAGCGGGATCAGGGTTTTCACCCGGCTGGTGGCGGCGTTCTGGATGGGTAACGGAGCCAACTCATTGGAACTGATGCCCAGCACCGAGAGGATTTGCGCTTCGATGTCCGGGGACGAGAGAGTTTCGACCTGACCTTTGGGTTGGCTGATTTCGACCTGTACGGTGCCACCCCCATCGCGCATGACCCGCGCTTCCACGCGTCCACTCAAGGTCCAGATCGACAGTTGATCCTTTGGCAACATCCCCAGTCGGTCCAGCAGCCAGACGGCGCCGACCGAGGCATGTCCACACATCTCCATTTCGTGGTTCGGCACCCAGAAACGGAAGCTGAAATCATAGTCGGTTCCGGCCGGTGGCGAACAGACGAAGCCGCATTCATGCCCGTAAGCCTGGGCCACAGCCTGCATGTCCGCGTCGCTCATGCCGTCGGCGCGAGCGACGGTTGGTGCAGGGTTACCGCCGTTTTCGGCAGCAGGGAATACATTGATCAGATGAACTTGCGGGGTCATTTCTGCGCTCCTTGAGCGTCCGATAAAGCAGGTGCAACCGCATCGACGATGGCATTGGTAAATGCTGTGTGCGGATCAAGACTGACCGGTTCCGCTTCAACAGCGTTCATGAAACTGATGTTCTTCTGGACGCCCGACAACTCGACCCTCGGCGTGGCCGGGTAAGAGGGCAGTGACGCTGTCCATGCCGCATCGAAAATCGGCGCGGCGGTGTGAGCGAAGTACGGCCGCACGGCTTCCCGAGCCTTGTCCGGATCGGTGGCGATCAGTTGCTCGGCGCGCCACAGGGCTTTCACCATTTTTCGTGCGGTGTCGGTGTTACTGGCCAACCAGTCTTCCCGAGCAATCATCGCTGTAAAGAGGAAACCGTTGAGCGGCTGATATTCACCCTTGGCCAAGTCCATCAACACAAATCCCCCTTGCTGTTCGGCGGTGGTGATAGTCGGTGGTGACAGCGAAAAACCATTGATGCTGCCCTGGGAAAACGCCGCCAGCATGTTCGGCGCGCCGCCAATCGGCATGATGGTCAGGTCTTTGTCCGAACTCAGGCCTGCGTCCTTGGCCAGATAGCGAACCAGCATATCGGTGGTGCTGCCGGGACCGGTGACGCCGATTTTCAATCCTTTCAAGGCTTGTGCCCGGGCAGTCAGTGGTGACGCAGCGGATACACCCGCACTTTTCGCGGAATCGGCATCGATCACCACGGTGCTGCCGAACTGCGTCTGCACCGAGGCGAAAGCCTGAACATCCTGTCCCTTGGAGCGGGCACGGATGGCCACCGCCGGCAGGCCGACATAGGCGTCGGCATCACGTCCGAGGACAGCGGTAAGCGCCGCGGAGCCGCCTTTCTGGAAGACGATGACTTCGATGTCGAGCCCTTCTTCGGCGAAGTAGCCAAGCTTCTGCGCGACATAGATCGGCACATACAGGAAGCCTTCACTGGGAAACGCCAGTTTGACCTTGGTCAACTCGGCGGCCTGAGTCGCGAACCCACAGAGCAGTGCGCTGGCAAACGCGGTCGCCGTCATTAGACGTTTGAACATGATGGAACTCCGGATAATCAATCGAAAGGATGTTCAGACCGCCACTTCACGTTCGGCGTCGTTGGCTTTCCATGGCATCAGCCGGCGTTCGGCCAGTTTGACCGCGGTATTGAGGATCAGCGCCAGGGCAATGATGCCCACCAGCGCGGCGAACACACCGGCGGTGTCAAACTGCGAAGCCGCGTCGGAGAGCAAGTAGCCGAGCCCGCGATTGGCAGCGATGATTTCACCCACCAGTGCGCCGATCAGTGCGTACGGCACCGACAGGCGCAACCCGGTAAACACCCAGGTGAACGCGGAGGGAATGACCACCATGCTCAACAAATCACGTTCGCGGGCGCCCATCAGGCGCAGGATGGTCAACTGCTCGCGGGACACGTTGCGCACTCCGCTGTAGGTATTGAGGAACACCAGGAAGAACACCACTGCTGCGGTCAGAATGACTTTCATCGGCAAGCCGATGCCGAACCAGAGGATAAACAATGGTGCGAGAGCGACCTTCGGCAAGCTGTAGAACGCGGTGAGAAAGGGGTCGAGGATGTCGGCCAGGACTTTGGCCCGGCCTAACAGCAGGCCAGCAGCGAGACCGGCCACCGAGCCGAAGAAGAATCCGAGTACGGCTTCCAGCGTGGTAATCCCTGCGTGGTAGAAAAACACGCCATTGAGCAGGAGCTTGCACAAACTGGCCGCCACGGCAGAAGGCCGGCTGATGAAAAACTCCACGCCGAACCAGCGGGAAATGCTTTCCCACAGCACCAGCAGAAACACCAGGAACAGCAAGCGATAGACCTGAATCATAGGGCCTCCAGAGAGTGAGCCAGCGAGGAAGGATCGGCGGCACCGGCGATGTCTGGGGCCAGGCGCTGCCAAAGGGCGGCGCAGAGTTCGACGTAGTGCGGATCGGAACGCAGTTGCACCAGATTGCGCGGCTGCGCCAGTGACACCTCAAGGATGTGATCGATGGTGCCGGGACGCCCGGCAAAGACCACGCAGCGATCGGCGAGGGCGATGGCTTCGTCGACATCGTGGGTGACGAACAGCACGGTTTTTTTCAGTTTCTTGCACAGTCGCAACAGCTCGGTTTGCAGCGTGAGGCGCATCTGCGCATCGAGGGCTCCAAACGGCTCGTCCATCAGCAAGGTCTCAGGATCGCTGGCCAGCAATCGGGCCATGGCCGCACGTTTTCGCATGCCACCGGACAGTTGGTTCGGGTAGCTGGCACCAAATCCGGTCAATCCGACCAAGGCCAACAGTTCCTCGACACGTGCGTCGATTTCACGCTTGCCCAGGCGTCGGATCTGTAACGGTACGGCGATGTTGCCGGCCACTGTGCGCCATGGCAGCAGGTGGTCAGCCTGGGTCATGTAGCCGACCCGTGTGTTGACGCCTTTGACTTCGGCGCCGTCGTAATGAACCCGACCTTCGGTAGGGCCGAACAGCCCCGCGGTCATGTTCAACAACGTCGATTTGCCGCACCCGGACGGGCCGACCAAAGTAATGATTTCGCCACGCTGGATCTCAAGCGATACATTGCGCACGGCCACAAACCTGCGCCCGTCGACCTTAAAACTCTTCTGCACATCAGCGAAACTGATAAAGGGTTCTCGCCTCACGGCCCCATCCTCTTGTTGTTTTGTCAGGGCTCAGGATGCCGGGTGGAGAAACTCGGGGCGCACGGGATCGGGCCTCATCATGCGCGAGATCGGGCCATGGATAATCGGGATGGTTTACCGGTTGGTGTTACGGCGAAACTCGTCAGGCGAGCAGCCCTGTGCGCGTCGGAAGACATGGGCCAGGTGGGAAGGGGACTCGTAGCCGACGCTGTTGGCAATCTCCAGCACAGACATGCGCGTGTGCTGCAGCAGGTTCTTCACTCGCTCCAGGCGCATGCGCTGAACGCAGGCCAGCACAGATTCGCCAGTGTGTTGGGCAAACAAGCGGGTGAGGTGGCGTCGTGAAACATGAAAGGCTTCAGCGATCTCGTCCAGTCCCGGAGACTGTTCAAGATTGCCATCCAGATAGCGCTGAACATCACGCACCAATGCCGCACCATGACGTTCGGTCGAAGAACGTTGCAGGCTTGGCTGGCTCAGGGAAATCGCCAGGCATTCCAGGAGCAGCAAGTGGTCGGTCTGGGTGATTTGCCTACGCCGATCCACGTAGCGATCCGGTTGACTGAAGGCTTTTTTCGCCAGCAATAGATGATGAAGCGGTGCCGAGGCGTGCCAGATACCCAACGTCGGTACTCGCAAAAAACGGTTGGCATCACCGGACAGATCACGCAGGGCATAGCTCATGTAATCCGGGTCGACATAGAACGCAACATGTCCCTGTCTCACTGTCATTGACGATGAGGAATGGCTCCACTGGGGTGGGACCAATACGAACTGTCGGTCAACCATCGACGTTGAACGGCCGCTTTGTTCGTCCTTGAATCGCAACAAACCATGCTCCGGCACCATGATCATGAATTCATCATGCTCATGGGCAGCGGTTTCATAGGCTCCATTGGAGTTGAAGACGCTGTAGATTTCACGCATTGGCCACACCGGGTCGCGTCAGTCAGGTGCAAACACTAATACGCTGCGTAGTGAGAAATCTCAAGATCGGAAAGAGGCAGCCCGCTCGGTGAATGGCAGGCACTCCAGGTCAGGAGAACTCTCGATGTTGAATGATGTACACCTGCTGGAACGGCACAGCCTGCTCAGCTCGGCCGATTACCGCGAGATCAAGGACAAGGTCAGCCAATACCTGTGCCCGCACAGCTTCAACGTACTGCGTGACCAGAATGCAGCTTTGAAAGGGCAGAAGTTTTCACGCGCGGCATTCATGAACCTCCCTTAGCCACCCACCAGTCCAAAAAACAACCTGCGTCACGCCTGAGAAGCGAACCTAAGCTAATGCTAAAAAGATATTTATTACTACTTTTTAAGAACGTTTAGCTTCAAGCAAGGATTACAGGTTCAGTCAGACATGGAGTGAAACATGGCGCACACACGGGGTATCACCTCCTTACCGACTCTTGATCTGTCATTGCTCGATGGCACTGCGGCACAGCGTCAGGGGTTTCTTGACGATCTGCGTCATGCGGCACGGGATGTGGGCTTTTTCTACCTGACCGGCCATGGCATTGATACTGATTTATTGAAACAGGTGCAGAGCCATGCCCGTCAATTCTTTGCGCTGCCGGACAGCGAGAAAACTGCCGTCGGCATGATCAATTCCCCACATTTTCGCGGTTACAACCGCGCGGCGTCGGAGATCACTCGCGGTAAACCCGATTTACGCGAGCAGTTCGATCTGGGTGCAGAAAGGGACGCATTATCGCTGGTTGAAAACAGCCCTTACTGGGCACGCCTGCAAGGCCCCAATCAATGGCCAGCCGCGTTGCCGGCGCTCAAGCCATTGTTGCTGGATTGGCAGCAGGCCATGACCGGAATGTCGCTGCGCTTGCTCCGGGCTTTCGCCCAGGCGTTGTCGCTGCCGCAAGAATCTTTCGATCAGTTGTACGGCGATAAGCCCAATGAGCACATCAAGCTGATGCGGTATCCGGGGCAGGTGCCAGACGAAAGCAATCAGGGCGTGGGAGCGCACAAGGATTCAGGTTTCCTGAGTTTTCTGCTGCAGGATCATCAAACCGGTTTGCAGGTGGAAATCGAGGAGGGGCTTTGGATCGATGCGCTGCCTCGGGACAACACTCTGGTTGTGAACATCGGTGAATTGCTGGAGCTGGCCACCAACGGCTATCTGCGCGCCACCGTGCATCGCGTGCTGTCGCCGCCCGAGGGCAGTGAGCGTTTGTCGATCGCCTTTTTCCTCGGTGCGCAACTGGACGCGGTGGTGCCGCTTTACCCCCTGCCGCCGGAGCTGTTGCGCGAAGCACGGGGCCCGGCGAGCGATCCCGACAATCCGTTGTTTCGCGACGTGGGCTGGAACTACCTCAAAGGTCGCCTGCGCTCCCATCCCGATGTTGCCCAGCGATTTTACGGGGATGTACTGATCCCCAACGCACTCAGCGCCTGACCCTTTTACTCGATCAAGGATTACGAACATGTTCAAGAAGACAGGATTGACCCTGGCGGTACTGGGCGGGCTGGTTGCGTCTCTCAGCGCATTGGCACTGGAACCATTACGCGTGGCGGCAGACCCGGTGCCTCATGCGCAGATTCTGGCGTACATACAAAAAATCGACCCGCAGTTGAACCTCAAGGTGATCGAGATCCCCAACGGCGTGAACTCCAATGAACTGCTGGCGCACGGTGATGTGGACGCGAACTACTTCCAGCACTTGCCGTATCTGAAATCTCAGGAGCAGGCCCTCGGCGAAAATTTCGCGGTGGCTGCAACGGTGCATATCGAACCGTTGGGGATCTACTCCCACCGACACAAAAGTTTCGACCAGGTACCACTAAAAGGCACGGTGGCGGTGCCGAATAACGTCACTAACCTGAGTCGCGCACTGTACTTGCTTCAGGACAATGGCCTGATCAAACTCAAGGCCGGTTTCAACGACCCGGCCACTGACCAGGCAACACCCAAGGACATCGCCGAAAACCCGAAGCAGCTGAAAATCCTCGAAATCGAGTCGCCGCAGATTCCTCGCGCACTGGAGGATGTCGATCTTGCGGTGATCAACGGCAACTACGCGCTGGACGCCGGTCTGGCTCCGGCCAAAGATGCGCTGGGCCTGGAAAAGGCCGATGGCAATCCGTACGCCAATATCCTCGTGACCACGCCAAAGTTGCAGGACGACCCGCGTATCAAACAGCTGGCCAAAGACCTGACGTCGCCTGAGGTGGCCAAGTTCATTACCGACACCTTTGCCGGTTCGGTCATTCCGGTCGACCCGGTAACCGTGGCGGCCAGCAAGCCATGATTGTCGTCGAGCAGTTGAGCAAAACCTACTGGCCGGGGCAGGCACCTGCGTTGGACAACGTGTCCCTGAGCATTTCCGACGGTGCGATCTACGGGATTCTGGGGCGCAGCGGCGCAGGGAAATCGACGCTACTGCGTTGCCTCAATCTGCTCGAACGACCAAGTTCCGGGCGTATTCTGCTGGACGGTGAAGACCTGACAGCCCTGTCCGACCTCGAACTGCGACGACAACGCCAGCGCATCGGCATGATCTTCCAGGGCTTCAACCTGCTGCATTCACGCAACGTGTTCGACAACATCGCGGTGCCGCTGGAAATCGCGCGCGTCGATAAAGCGCGGCGCCATGTACGGGTCAGGGAGCTGCTGGAGCTGGTGGGCTTGAGCGATAAAGCCCGGGCGTTTCCTTCGCAGTTGTCCGGTGGGCAGAAACAACGGGTTGGCATTGCCCGTGCGTTGGCGGCGCGACCGGCTTATCTGCTGTCGGATGAAGCCACCAGCGCCCTCGACCCGGAAACCACGGCTTCGATTCTTGAACTGCTGCGCGATATCAATCGGCAGCTGGGGTTGACCATCGTGCTGATCACCCACGAGCTGGACGTGGTCAAGTCCATATGTGATCACGCCGCTTCACTGGCCCATGGCCGGTTGGTCGAGGCGGGGCCGATCGCGCAGTTGTTGAACAACCCGGACTCCAGCCTGGGCCGTTCACTGCTGCCGGGTTACTGCGCGCCTTTGGGCAAGGATGCACAAACCCTGGATTTGAGCTTTTTCGACAATCTGCTGGCCACGCCGGTGCTCAAGGAGTTGGTGCAACAACAGGGCGTGGAGTTGAACCTGCTGGCCAGTGGCGTCGAGTCTGTTGGAGGGCGCAGGGTAGGGCGGTTACGCGTGGCTTTTCGGCAGCCCGGTGAGGAGCTGAACCTGACGCGGGTGGTGGACTTTCTGAAGCGGCGTGGCGTCAGGGTGGAGCGTTCATGAACCGGAATATCGACTGGAGCGAAATCGTTCAACTGGTGCTGAACGCAACCGGTGAAACCCTGTACATGGTGCTGCTGGCGGGCATTTTTACCCTGCTGATCGGCTTGCCCCTTGGCGTGTTGCTGTTCATCAGCCGCCGCGGTGGGTTGTACCCGATGCCCAGACTCAACAAAGGCCTGGGCGGCTTGGTCAATCTTGGTCGCTCGTTACCGTTCGTGGTGATGCTGATCGCGTTGATTCCGCTAACCCGTCTGGTAGTCGGCACGACGTTGGGGAGTACTGCCGCCGTGGTGCCCATCACGATAGGCGCCTTTCCTTTTTTTGCCCGAATTGTCGAAAACGCACTGGACGAAGTCGATAAGGGCCGCATCGAAGCCATCCTCGCGATGGGCGGTGATATTCGACATGTGATTTTTAAAGTGCTGCTCCCCGAAGCACTGCCAGCGTTGCTCGCGGGCATCACTTTGACCCTGGTGATGTTGATCGGATTCTCATCCATGGCCGGGGTTATCGGGGGAGGCGGGCTCGGAGACCTGGCGATTCGCTACGGTTACCAGCGTTTCAATAACCAGGTGATGGTTGCGACCGTGGTGGTGCTGGTGATTCTGGTTCAGAGCGTGCAAAGCCTTGGTGATCGGCTGGTGAGCTCATTGGCTCATCGGCGATGACTTCTTTCGGAATCCAGCTGTGCAGCTGGGCGACATGACCAGGCTTCACTGGACTCGCTCCCATTGCAACTGCTGGCGCCGTTGGTCGATCCCGATATCATGCAGGGCGTAGATCACGAATGTAGATAACGCTATGCCAGGATTGTCATTCGCCGTCAGAATTTTGTTCGCATGCTGCCTTTTAGTCGCAACCGCTAATCACATCCGTGCGGACGTTTCGTATTACGTCGCATTGAAGCAACAGTGGCTGGAGCCGTTCTACCTGTCGCAGGTAGCTTTCCTTATCGTAGTATTTCTACTCTCACCCATCGCTTGGAATGGCCCTGTTCGGGAAGTAGCGCTCACCAATCCAGTCCGGCTGTGATTCGCTCCATTTATGAGGTAGAAGCGCTTCGATCTCACTCGCCCGCTGCGTCGGAAGGCGCATCGGCACATCTTTGAGATAGGCATACGAATCATGCCCATTCATGTTCGCCGACTGGATCAGCATGATTGCCGCCGCCCGTTTTCCGCTGCGTAGCGATCCAGCAAATAGTTGGTGAGGACTTCTCAGCCAGTAACGGTTTGACACTCTGTCACTCGCATCCAGCCATTAAAAAAAGCACCCCTTACTCCCGGATATCATGATTTTTCACAAGCATGAGCCTTCCATATAGTCCTCCCAAGCCCACTTGGAACACGGTTGTGTTTCCCTTGATGCGAGACAACTTTATGGAAAACAAGAAACGCGCCGTCCAGGCTTCAGAGGTTGGGATGGGGACTCGAGTCGTATGGGGAGGAGAGCAGGTTCAACATCCCTACAATGCGACCCAGACACCCATCGTGGTCAGTGCCGCCTATGGCTATGACGATATCGATAAGTGGTATGACGTGGCATTGGGGAAGGAGCCCGGCTTCATTTACAGCCGGATGAGCAATCCCACTGTCTCTGTCCTGGAAGATAAACTCTGTGAGCTCGAAAACGCAGAGTCGGCTGTAGCTTTCAGTACCGGAATGGCCGCAATCAGCGGTGTACTACACACCTTCCTATCCAATGGGCAGCGTGTGATATCTACACGCGACAGCTACGGTGGTACGAACAAGATTTTCGAGGAGTTTCTTCCTCGCATGGGTGTGGAGGTAACCCTTTGCGATACGCTCGACACTGTGGCACTTGAGCAGGAGATCGCTAAAGGCTGCAGCGTCCTGTACCTGGAAACACCCACGAACCCAACGCTGAAAATCGTTGATATTCGGCGCCTTGTGGCAGCGGCGAAGCGAGTGGGCGCTTTGGTTGTTGCGGACAATACATTCGCGACGCCTCTGAATCAGAATCCGCTCGCTTTAGGCGTTGATGTGGTTGTGCACAGCGCGACCAAATTCCTGTCCGGTCATGGTGATGTGCTCGGTGGTGTGGTCTGCGGCGCCGAGCATTTGATGTCTCAAGTTCGCCATTACCGCGAAATCAATGGTGCCTCGCTGGATCCTTTTTCGGCGTATCTAATCATCCGGGGCATCAAGACTCTGGCTCTGCGCCTTCGCCAGCAACAGGCGAGCGCGAAGCTTTTGGCCGAGTACCTCTGTACCGAGCCGCTGGTCGAGTCTGTGAACTATCCGGGGTTGCCTCAACATCCAGGTCATGACATCGCTCGTTCGCAAATGAACGGATTCGGAGCCATCGTCAGCTTCGTGCTGAAAGGTGGCATGGACACAGTGACTCGTTTGCTGCCGCTGCTCAGATTTGCGCATCGGGCGGGTAATTTGGGCGCTGTCGAGACCATCTATGGGCCGGCTCGGACGACCAGTCACGTGGAAAATACCTTGGAAGAACGTCAGGCACTTGGAATTTCCGAAGGTTTGGTTCGAGTGTCCGTAGGTATTGAAGATTCAGCAGATTTATTGGCTGACCTAAAACAAGCCTTCGCTTTAGTGCGAAGTAAACAAGGTGATGCAAGCCTTAACGCTGACAGTGCCCAACGTTTCATTGAGGTAGAAGCCTGAATACGGGCAGGACTTTCGATATTCATCTTAAGCCCTTCATGAAGAATGAAAATAATAAAATCCTGCGACGACAAAACTGTACTGCCCAAAAGCCGGTTACAAGGCGTTTGTCCGCACATTTCATGAGAATAAAACTATGTCCACGCATATCGAAGATAATCAACCCGATCCAAACTCGCGTTTCAAAAAGGAAATGCAAACACGCCACATCGTGATGTTGGCACTGGGCGGTGTGATCGGTACGGGGTTATTCCTTACCTCCGGTTACACGGTTAATCAGGCAGGGCCACTCGGTGCAGTGATCGCTTACATCATCGGTGCAGTGATGGTGTATTTAGTCATGGTCTGTCTCGGTGAGTTGGCTGTACAGATGCCGGAAACCGGATCTTTCAGTAGCTACGCAACGCGATACCTGGGCCCAGGCACAGGCTACACAGTGGCCTGGCTTTACTGGCTCACTTGGGCGGTAGCTATCGGTTCAGAATTTACGGCTGCGGGCATACTGATGGTTCGGTGGTTTCCTGATACACCGGTCTGGATTTGGAGTGCGCTATTTGCCATTGCAGTTTTCTTGAGCAATGTTGTCTCTGTTCGGTTGTTTGCGGAGACTGAATTCTGGCTTTCGCTGATTAAGGTTCTGACTGTTATCACGTTCATTGTGATCGGCGGAGCGGCAATTTTCGGTCTTTTTCAAGTACAGAGTTTGCAGGGAGCGGGACTTTCCAACTTCACACGTGAGGGGCTTTTCCCCACCGGGTTCTTACCCATTGCAATGACCCTCCTGGCTGTTTCCTTCGCATTTTCCGGAACCGAGCTGATCGGGATTGCGGCAGGTGAAGCGCAAGATCCACAAACTAGCGTGCCCAAGGCAATCCGCACGACAGTGGTACGTTTGGCGCTGTTCTTCGTGGGGACAATTTTCGTCCTTGCGACGTTACTGCCACGAGAACAAGCGGGGCTCGTAGAAAGTCCGTTCGTGATGGTGTTTGAGCTGATTGGCATCCCATACTCTGCCGACATTATGAACTTCGTCATTCTCACGGCACTGATTTCCGCCGCTAACTCGGGGCTGTATGCCGCATCGCGCATGCTGTGGACATTGAGCGATCAAGGACATATGCCCAAGCGCTACGCCAGGCTCTCCAGTCGGGGCACACCGGTGAACGCCATCGTTCTTAGTATGGCGGGTGCAGTGGCTTCTCTGCTCAGCAGTGTGTTTGCCCCTGATACGGTTTACTTGGCCTTGGTGTCCATTTCCGGTCTGGCGGTCGTAGTCGTGTGGATGAGCATTGCCGCAAGCCAGATCGCGTTCCGTCGTCAATACGTCGCGAATGGCGGACGAGTTGAAGACCTGCATTTCCGCGTGCGTGGCTACCCATGGGTGCCTATCGGTGCACTGTTGTGTTGTCTGCTGGCCTGTGTGGGTATCGCTTTTGATCCTGAGCAGCGAGTGGCGCTTTACTTCGGTCTCCCCTTTATCGCGTGGTGTTATTTCGTTTACTGGATCACTCGTAACAAGAGAGCAGAGCGGTTGGCTTTAGCCGCAGCTGCTCATTCCTCTAGCACCGCGTGAATTTCTCAGGCAATGATTGAGCATAGATAAAACCCTGATGAGGTTGCGCCGATGAGTCAAAAGTCACTACCACCCTTGAACTGGTTGAGGGCATTCGAAGTATCGGCGCGTTATTTAAACTTTACCCACGCGGCGGATGAGCTCCATTTGACTCAAGGGGCTGTGAGTCAGCAGATCCGTCAGTTGGAAAGTCACCTCGGTGTGGCGCTGTTCAAGCGCTTACCTCGAGGGCTTGGCTTGACCGAGGAAGGGCAGTCGTACCTGCCTGTCGTACAAGACGCGATCAGTCGCCTGGCAGTCGGCACAAACGAGATTTTCGGCCAGCACAATCGAAGACATTTGAAGGTGCGCGGCAGCCTTTCCTTTCTTCACTATTGGCTGGCCCCCCGACTCGCAGATTTTTGTCGGGAGTATCCCCAGATTGATATTCGATATATCAGCAATATTTGGGTGAAAGAACCGGACGGCGAGGATGACCTGGAGATTCGCTGGGGATGCGGTGAGTGGTCGGGCTTGCACGCTCAGCGATTGACTTGGGACATCCTTCAGCCTGTTTGCTCCCCAGAGCTCATGGCCAGCTCACCCATACATGAGCCTCGCGACTTGATGAACCATTCTCTGCTTCATGTGCTGGGGTACGAAGAAGGTTGGGGTTACTGGTTGAAGCGAGTCGGAGCAGACGACGTCGACTATTCCCGTGGCCTTCAGTTTGACACGCTGATTTCCACGATCCGCATGGCCGAATTGGGGCAGGGTGTTGCGCTGGCACGGTCTTCCGTGGTCGAGGATCTGCTTAAGAGTGGACAATTGGTTGCGCCATTCAATCACCGAATCGAGGCAAGCGAATCCTTTTATCTGGTGCACGAACAGAACGAAGTGCTATCGCCTGATGCCGCTAATTTTTCTACCTGGCTGGTGGCTCAAGCCCATCGCCTTTTGTAAAACTGATTTGGAGTTGTCATGCATTATGTAAGCACTCGCGGCGGCGACATGCGTGCTGATTTTCGCAGTGTGGTTCTGTCGGGGCTCGCCGAAAATGGTGGTCTCTACGTTCCAGCCAGTTTGCCTGTCTTCACCGAGAAACAGATTGCCAGCTGGTCGTGGCTGCCGTTTGATGAGTTGGTGTGGCGAGTGGTTTCGCCTTTTGTTGGCTCTTCCATAGACGAAAGCACCCTGCGTGCCTTGCTCAGTGACAGCTATCAACAATTCAAGCACCGCGCTATTACGCCGCTTGAACAGATCGGGCATAACGAGTGGATACTCCAGCTGTTTCATGGCCCGACTGCTTCTTCCAAGGATTTCGCCGCGCAATTGCAGTCGCGCCTGGTCAAGCATTTTCTGCAGGAGGTCGGTAAAGAAGCATTGGTAGTCGGTGCAACTAACGGTGATACCGGCGTCGCGGCGCTTGAAGCCTTTGCTAACTGCCCGGCCGCCCGCATGGCGATACTGTATCCGCGCGACGGGCTTGCGCCAGAGCAACTCAGTGCCTTGCAGGCAGCCGACCCGCAGTGGGTTCAGCTGTTTCCGGTTGACGGTAATTTCGATGATTGCCAGACGCTGGTCTCCCGACTCTTGCGTGAGTGGCCATTGGACGGAGTGTTGCCGGTCTGTTTCAACTCGACCAATTGGATCGGCGTCCTGGCCCAGATCGTTTTTTACTTCCACGCGGCATTGCAACTGGGCGGCGGTTCGCGTCCCGTTGGCTTTAGTGTTCCAGCTGCCAGTTCGGCCGAGATCTACGCCGGCTACATTGCGCAGAAAATGGGATTACCCATCAATCAGGTGATCATTTCCACCAACAGCAATGATGCCCTGCACCAGTTTTTTCATTGCAATCGCTACTCCACCCGGATGACTGATCGAACAGTGTCGCCGGCGATGGACTTCTCGCTGTTTTCCAACCTGGAGCGGTTTATCTGGGAAATTTACGAGCACGATGGCTGCTCAACAAAAGCGCTGATGGAGCATTTTGAAAATTGCGGAGAAATGAGCATCGGCAACCAACAATGGCTGCGTGCCCGAGTACTCTTCGACTCCTATGCGGTAGACGAATCCCAGGTGCGCGATGAGGTGGTCGAGCTGTACCGAGAGACAGGCTCGGCCATTGATCCTCACACCGCTGTAGGTGTATTGGCCGGCAGACTTCATCGACGCAGCCTGGGCGCGCCGATGGTCACCTTCGGGCAAATTGCGCCAGCCAAGTCAGCGGCGCTGTTGGCCGAATTGGGCGTCTGGCAAGCAAGCGCTCCGAGCACTGTTGAGGTGCGCGCGCAACCACCGTACCTGGCCAAGGGCGATCTGGACGGTCTGTGCCAGGCTCTTCGTCTGGCGCAGCAGAGGCTTGTATGAAGCGCATTCTCGATTCGTTGGACGAACGCATACTGGCCGAACTTACCGCCAATGCGCGAATAGCCCATATCGAACTGGGCGCCAAGATCAACTTGTCGCGCAATGCGGTGCGTCAGCGCATCGAGCGGCTTGAGCGCGACGGTGCGATCCAGGGCTATACGGTACTTCTCGGTGAGTCGCGGCGGCCTGTGTCGCTCATCAGCGCGGTGATCTTTGTCTACCGCTACGACCGCATGCGTGGCGAAGAAGTCCTGACTGCGCTGCGCTCCATTCCCGAAGTCGTGCAATGTGAAGTACTCAGTGGTGAGTTCGATTTAATGCTGCGTGTGAATGCCGCCACACCTGAACGTGTCCATCTCGTGTGGAAGGAAATCGCGGCCATGCCAGGGGTGGAAAACACCGTGACATCGTTTGTCCTTTCTGCGGTGTTTTGACAACTGAGTAACTGCATTGACCTGACCAGCCATTTGCATCGGGCCTGACCAGCACGCTTCGTAGTCTTGACCATCAGAGAATGACCCAAAGCAGACATCATGTGTCTAGCAAATCCGGAGCAATTCATGCCGATGCGGCGGCCGAGCGAGATTATCGAGTTGCTGCGGCATAGATAAGCGCCCGTTTAACCACGCAAGGTCTTTTGGGCGGACGCTTACTGTCCAGGGCCAGGCCACAAGGTTTTAGAAAATGCGTAAGCGATGGGCTTGAAACTGGAAGCAGGCTGCAGCCTCCGTTTCCCGGATGCTGACAGTTCAGTTGGAAGAGTTGTTCAGCTGCTGAAGCTCAAGTTGCTTGGCAGCACTGGCTTCGAGGATTGCACGCTCTTCATCCAGATACCGATAAATGCTTTGGAAGTTGGCGATTTTCTGTTTGATTTCTGCCATCTTCTTTTCAATCAGCTTAGCGCCGTCAGCACAATCGATCAGCTTGTTCCGCTGCGCATCCAGAATCTCGCCTATTTCCCCCAAGGAAAACCCCATGCTTTGCGCGCGCTGGATAAAGTCCAGATCCTGCAGAGTTTGCGCTGTGTAAACGCGATATTTGTTAGTTTGCCGCAGCGGTGAGATCAGGCCGATTTGCTCGTAGTAACGCAGCGTATGGCGGCTGGCGCCGCTGCGGGCCTCGAGTTCGCCGATTTTCATGAAAACACCGCTTGACTATAGAGTTGGGTCGATAGTTTACGCTTGATTTCTCACCTTAAACAAGGAGCAGGGAAATGAGCGTGGAGTGCTTTGTCACGGGGGGTACCGGCTTCATCGGTCAACATTTGGTGGCGTACCTGAGTGCAAAAGGTCACACCATTCGGGTGTTGATGCGTCGCCCAGAGCGACTGGCTGCACTGCGGGAGCAAGTCGACAATTTGGGAGGGTGCGCAACCCGGGTATTTGCCGTAGCCGGCGATCTGGAACGGGACAACCTCGGGCTGAGTCTTGCTGACCGAGAAGTGCTAAGGCACGCCAGAGTCATATTCCACCTGGGCGCCCACTTCGCATGGGGGCTTTCAGTGGAGCATTCTCGTGCGGTGAATGTGGAAGGGGCAAAGCGCGTGGCGCTGTTGGCGGCTGAGCAAAAAAGCCGGTTAGTGATGATCGGCGGCTACATGCTGAAAAATCATGAACATCTGCAACGCATCGGAATTGATCCTCGGTATCCGGAGCTGACGAATTGGCCTGCCGTCTACCGGCATGTCGGTGGTTACGAGGGGAGCAAGCTGGAGGCGCATTTTGCGACCCTGGAGGTCATGTCCGCCAAAGGCGGGGAGATTACCGTTGTCCACCCCGCGACGGTTTGTGGCCACAGCCGCACGGGGCATATCCTTGACGGTCAGCCGCTGGTAGAGCTGATACGCAACCTTGTGCAGGGAAAGCTGACTGCAGTGCCCGGTACCGCCGAGCACTGGCTGCCACTGGTCACCGTGGATTACCTGGTTGAGCTGGTGGCGGTTTGTGCTTTTGATCCTGCCATGGTGGGCCAGGAACTGCTGGCGCTTGATGAGCAAACTCCCAACTTGCGAGAACTCCTGGTACAGGTGGCACAACCTTTAGGCTTAAAGTCTCCCAAGCACTACATTTCACTCCGATTGCTGAAGTTGCTACTGAGTATTCCTCCCCTCGCGCGGTTTTTGAATACAAAACCCGAAGCCTTGGACTTTATCCAGACCACTCGTTTTGATACAGCGGCGGTCGAGCAATTTGCCAACAGGCATGGAATAGCCAAACCGGATATACGTCAGTCTTTGCAGCACACTGCAACGTTCGTCTACTCATATTGCATAGCCAAGGGCCAGGCCCTCTGACTCTCCCTTGGGGGCGACAAAGTCGTTAGCCCCGATTAAGTGGACTTTCCTAAGGTAAGCAATGCGGATTCATCAACTTGGAAGTGCAACCATCGTGCTTGAAATCGACCCTTGTCGAGTCATGTTGATCCTATGCCGGGAGAACAGGGTGCACAATCGCCTCTAGCTTGGGGGGTATGTTTAATTAACACTCAATCGCCTCAGCCATCCGCTTGAGCACTAATAAATACTGGGGTTGGTGGGATCTTCGTATCCTCAAACTTTGCGCCGTCGATGTAGGGCGGCATTCTATCGAACGACAATTCAGCGACAGGGATCGTCATCAATGCAATCTACTTTCAGCAAAGGCGTCATGTTTGCACTCTCCGCTGCGGCACTGAACGCAACGATCGGTGTACTCAGCAAAGTCCTCATGAGTAATGGCTTCACTGCCAGCAGTGTGGCTGTCATCAAAACCGTACTTGGT
Source organism: Pseudomonas sp. Pseusp3 (assembly GCF_047304225.1). NCBI lineage: Bacteria > Pseudomonadati > Pseudomonadota > Gammaproteobacteria > Pseudomonadales > Pseudomonadaceae > Pseudomonas > Pseudomonas sp. Pseusp3. The sequence goes on from NZ_JBGLYV010000024.1 coordinate 30,676, forward strand.
TGCGTGCTTCTCTCGATCTTACTGTTTTTCCTCAAGCGCCCGGCGTCCACGGCCAAATGGACTCAGGCGGCTATCTGCGCCTTCCTGGGCATCTTCGTGCTGTTCCATTTCGAAACGTCCGCCTATCGACACTACGCTGCGGCAGGTGTGGTGGTGGTGCTGATGGCCAGTGCCTCGATTTCCTCGATCATCCTGGGGCGCATCTTCCTCAAGGATGCCATCACCGCGAACGCTACCTTGGGCGCCGCACTGGCTATCGCCGGGATCGCGGTGATCTTCGGCGGCGACCTGCAGCAGGGCTTTACCCTGCAAGGTGCTGCGCTCGCCTCCATGGCCGGCTGCGGCTATGGGGCCTTTTCGGTTGCCATGAAGCGTATGGGTGTGTCGGGGGGGCTGCACTTCACCCGACAATTGTTGTTCTTTGGCAGCCTGTACCTGCTGATGCCGGCTGCGGCCGATGGTTTCGCGATGCGCGAGCTGTCGCCGCTGGTGATCGCCGCGCTGCTGGCGCTGGCCGCGCTGCCGACCATCCTGGGCTTCTTCTGCACCACCAAGGCCATCGAGTATCTCAAGCCATCCCAAGTGCAAGCGCTGGAGCTGACCGAGCCACTGTTCGCCGCGCTGCTGGCGTTTGTGGCGCTCAATGAAGTACCGCGCGAAAGCCTGTACGCGGGAGCGGCACTGATCATCGTCGGCCTGTGTTTCTCCAATGAGCTGGTCCGCTTGGGCAGCAAAGCATCCGTCCCTTCGACCGAGTGAGCTATTTTCGGATCCTGATTACTTCAGCAATCAGTGGTTTTTCAGTGTTTTGAGCGACTGACCGCTTCTGGCCGCTTTCTGCCCGTCGCCGCTACCGGCGGCAATGGGCAATTCTTTGCCGATCATGGTTACGAAGCGTGCTGGTCAAATCCGATGCAATCGGTGGTCAGGTCGAATGCAAGCGGGTGATCATGCGAAGTGCAATTTCGCAGACAACATCGTGCTTGGGCAAAACGCCCAATTAATACAGCACTCTGCCATATTCAACTGCCAAAGCCCGGCTCTTAAGCTGTTCCTATCGAACAACATCAATATAGGAACAGCGGTTATGACTGAGTACAAAATTGCCTTGGTAGGGTTTGGTGGCGTGAACCGTGGCTTCGCCCAATTGGTCGCCGATCGTAATGCCGAATGGAAAGAGGCCCTGGGCTTCACTATCAAAATTGTCGGTGTCACCGATCTGTTCCTCGGCTCCATCGTTGCCAAGGACGGTCTGGATGCAAAGCTGTTGGTTGCGCTGCCGGTTGAGAAAGGCGCACTCGCTCAACTGCCCGGCGGCAATGCCGAGGCCTTCAACGAAACCGTGATCAAGCATTCCGGTGCAGACATCATCGCTGAGGCCACTTTTACCAATCCGGTGGATGGCGAGCCTGCAACTACCTTTTGCCGCTGGGCCTTGGAAAGCGGCACTCATGTAGTGACCACCAATAAGGGGCCTATTGCGCTGCACGGTGCCGAACTCAAGGCGTTAGCCCGTCGCAACCAGGTCGCTTTCGAATACGAGGGGGCGGTGATGAGTGGCACCCCCGTAATTCGTCTGGCCAAGCAGGCCTTGGCGGGCGCCAATGTGCAAGGCTTCGAAGGCATCCTGAACGGCACTTCCAACTACGTGCTCACCCAGATGAAAGACGGCCTGGCGTTCAACGATGCCGTCGTACAAGCGCAACAGCTTGGCTACGCCGAGGCAGATCCAACCGCCGATGTGGAAGGGTTTGACGTACGCCTCAAGGTGGTGATCCTGGCCAACGAACTGCTCAATGCACGACTGAATGTCAGCGATGTAGCGTGTTCGGGGATCAGCAATATCAGCGCGCAAGATATTGCCCAGGCAAGTGCCAATGGCGCGAGCTGGAAACTGATTGGCTCAGCCGATCGTGAAGCAGATGGCTCAGTTCGAGCGAGTGTCGAAGCTCGGTTACTGTCGAACTCACATCCTCTTGCCGGAATCAGCGGTGCTACGAATGCGGTGTCATTCAATACCGAACTGCTGGGAGCTGTCACAGTGTCCGGGCCTGGGGCAGGGCGTATCGAGACGGCCTTCGCATTGCTGTCGGACATCGTCGCCATCCACACCGCCCACGGCAAATAACAGGAGATAGTCATGAGCGTATCCAGCATGGCCAGTATCCAGCTTGTTGAAGCCAAACAGATTGATGTGTTCAGTCCATTCGATGGTCGCTTGGTAGGGAGCGTCCCTTGCCTCGATGCAGCCGCAGTTCCTGGCTTGATGGAACGCGCGCGAATCGGCGTACGCGAGAGTGCGGCAATGCCTCGTCACCTGCGTGCGCGCATTCTTGAGGACGCGGCCCGGCGTGTAGAGCTTGAGGCTGAAGCGTTTGCCAAACTCATTGTTGCAGAGGCGGGGAAGACGCTGCGACAAGCAGAGAAGGAAGTGAAGCGTTGTGTGAACACGCTGAAGCTATCGGCGCAGGAGGCTCGTCGTAACGCCGGGGAAGTGATTCCATTTGGGGCTTATGAAGGATCGGAGTCGCGTCAAGGTTGGTTCACGCGGGAACCGTTGGGGCTTATCGTCGCGATCACTCCCTACAACGATCCACTGAATTTGGTCGCCCATAAACTCGGCCCGGCAATCGCCGGTGGCAATGCGGTGATTTTGAAACCTTCGGAACTCGCGCCGTTGTCTGCTCTCAAGCTCGTTGAGTGCTTGGTGGAAGCGGGTCTTCCACCCTCTGTGATTACCCCGGCTACTGGTGGCGTCGACTTGGGTAAAGCATTGGTGGAGGTTCGCGAAGTTCGGATGATTTCCTTTACGGGTGGTTTTGCCACGGGTGAGGCCATTGCTCGTAGTGCAGGGTTGAAGAAGCTGGCAATGGATCTGGGAGGAAATGCCCCGGTTCTTGTGCTTGAAGATTGTGATATCGAACCGACCGTGGAGTCCTGTGTGTCTGGTGCCTTTTGGGCAGCAGGGCAGAATTGCATCGGCACTCAACGCATCCTTATACACAGTTCAATTTATGAGGACTTCCGTGAGCGTTTTGTCAGCCAAACGCGTGCCCTGGTAGTGGGAGATCCTGATCAGCGAGCAACGGATGTAGGCCCGATGATTACGGAACAGGCGGCCCGTCGTACCGAACAACTGGTAAATGAAGCACTGGCCGAGGGGGCCGTTCTTCTGTGTGGACACCATCGCCAAGGGGGAAGCTATGCGCCGACCGTGCTTGAGCATGTGAGGCATGGCAGTACGATTTGGCAGCAGGAAGTCTTCGCGCCGGTGGTTATCCTGGAGCCTTTTGACCATCTGGAAGACGCTATTGCTCTGGCCAACGCTCCTGAGTACAGCTTGCATGCGGGACTCTTCACACGTGATCTTTCCAAAGCCTTGAAATTGGCGCGGCAAATTGAAGCGGGTGGCGTGATGATCAATGATTCTTCCGATTATCGTTTCGATGCCATGCCTTTCGGTGGTTTCAAGTACGGAAGTTTGGGGCGCGAAGGTGTTCGGTTTGCGTATGAGGATATGACGCAGCCTAAAGTGGTCTGCATCAGCGAGCTGGATTAAACGTACGAAGTAAATTGCCATCGGTTCACATCGGGTGGACGCTTTTATCTGACGCCCGATGTCCCCTGTGTTAAAAATGGAAGTAGATCGCACGAACTTACATGGAAGTGCACGTCCGATGCTTGGTGAGATATCCTGACCTCAACTGTAAAACGGTGAACGGACAACTTCTTTGGTTCACCCTATCTAACCTACTTGATCCGCAGGCGGGCCGTCACGTCCTGACTCCGAGCGTATGCTCGACCGAAACCACAAGACATGCAATGCCGTGCCTTGTGGTTATTTCAAGCGATGTTCACCACCGCAAGAGACTCTCGCGATGCTGCGCGTGCAGCCAGGTAGGCAAGAACGGCCGCCGCGCCCAGCAAGGTGGCGCTCAACTCGAAGGTCGCTCGATAGCCGCTCAAGTCAAAGACCAGCCCGCCAACGGTTGCGCCAGACGCGATTGCCAGTTGGATGATCGCCACCATTAACCCGCCTCCTGCTTCGGCAGCGTCTGGCAACGTTCTCGCCAGCCATGTCCACCATCCTACGGGCGCTGCAGTCGCAACCAGTCCCCATAGGCCTAGCAAGACAGTCGTGGTGGCCGCCGAGCTACCGAATGAAACAAGCGCCAGTGCAATCACCGCCATCAAGATCGGGATGACGATGAGCGTTCGATGCAGGCCGTTTTTCAAGAACGGTTCAATCAGGAAGGTTCCCGCGAGGCCCGCCAGACCCAGCACGAGCAACACCAGCGACAGCATGGAAACACTGACGTGCGTGACCGTTTCAAGGAAGGGCCGCAAATAGGTAAACAGCATGAACTGACCCATGAAAAAGACGCTGACCGCCACCATGCCTAACGCGACCGGTAGGCTTTTCATCAACCTGAAGACGTTTCCAGTGCCTGAGCCGCTGTGCGATTTCATCGCTGGAAGACTTAACGACAACCAGACACCGGCGACTATCGCGACTGGGATGACGCACAAGAATGCACCGCGCCAGCCAATCAAGGCACCGAGAAAACTGCCTAATGGCGCTGCAATCACCGTCGCCAAAGCGTTGCCGCCGTTGACGATTGCCATGGCCCGTGTGACCTGATCATCAGGTACCAGGCGCATGGCCGTCGCCGCCGATAATGACCAGAATCCACCGATTGCCACTCCGATCAGTGCTCGTCCGACCATGAAGACCCAGTAGTTCGGCGCGAACGCGACCACTGTTCCGGAAAGAATCATCATCAGTGTCAGTGAAAGAAGTAGTGCTTTACGGTCAACCCGTGCCGCCACCAGCGGGATAAGAAGGCTGGTGAACAAGGCAAACAGCCCCGAAACGGAGATCCCCTGACCGGCTTGCCCCTCGGTGATATGCAGATCTGCGGCAATCGGTGTCAGCAGGCTGACGGGCATGAACTCCGATGCCACGAGCACGAAGGCGGCGAGCGACATGGCGAATACGGCACCCCATGATTTATGGGGCACTGGGAGGAGGTGATCAGTCATTGCTTGAATCCTGTATTGCGCGAAGCGTCGTAGCCCCGAGGGCGAGGCTACGAGAGAACCGATGTCCGGTCAGGGCACAGACCGGGCTACTTCAGATTGCTTTTGAAAAACGTGGTCAACTTGGTGAATGGAATGAGGCTGACCCGGTCGTAAAGATCCACGTGTCCGGCATCAGGAATAATGAGCAGCTCTTTAGGCTCGGCAGCCCGCTGGTAGGCATCCTCACTGAACTCGCGTGAGTGGGCTTGGGCACCAGCAATAAACAGCAATGGGCGCGGGGAGATAGTCTCGATGTCATTGAATGGATAGAAGTTCATGAACTTCACGTTGCTGGTCAGCGTCGGCATGGTGGTTGTCTGTGGCGTTGCGCCTGCCGGAGTGACCTCACCTCGTGGGGTGCGATAGAAGTCGAAGAACTCGTCGCCTACTTCGTTGCCGGTCAGTTTGAGCGGCGTGCCGCCGGTGTAGCGGATTTCGCCACCCTGGAATTCCGCATAGCGTTGCTCGGACGCTTCGCGAATGATCTGCTGGCGTTGTTCGAGAGTCACGGCGTGTTTGAGTCCGTTACGGTTGGCCGCTCCCATGTCATACATGCTGACGGTGGCGATTGCCTTCAGGCGTGGATCTATCTTGGCCGCGCTGATGGCGAAGCTGCCACTGCCGCAGATGCCGATGACGCCAATACGCTCACGGTCGACTATGGGTCGAGTGCCGAGAAAATCTACGGCGGCACTGAAGTCTTCTGCGTAGATATCTGGTGAGACTGCCTGACGAGGTGTACCTTCGCTCTCACCCCAGAAAGACAAGTCCAGCGACAGTGTGACAAAGCCCTGCTCGGCCATTTTGGTGGCGTACAGGTTTGCGCTCTGCTCCTTCACTGCCCCCATGGGGTGGCCGACGATAATGGCGGCATTTTTCGCTTTGGGGTTGAGTCCCTTCAAGGTGAACAGGTTGCCCGCCACCTTCATACCGTATTGATTTTTGAAGGTGACCTTTTCAACGGTCACTTTCTCGCTTTTGTAGAAGTTGTCCGCGCCGTTGGACATATCGGCTCCCATTGAGGAAAAAGAGGTAACGAGCAGCCCCAGGGCTAGCAAAATTCCTTTCACTGGATATTCCATTCGATTGCATGGTTGTTCGCTGGAGTTTTTGACTCAGGCGTTTAGTCAGCCAACGTGGCGTTGTCGATTACAAAGCGGTACTTGACGTCGCCCTTGAGCATTCGCTCATAGGACTCGTTTATCTGATCGGCTCGAACCAGTTCGATGTCGGCGACGATGCCGTGCTCGGCGCAGAAATCCAGCATCTCCTGGGTCTCGGGAATGCCGCCGATCATCGAGCCGGCAATTGTTCGGCGCTTCATGATCAGGTTGAATACGTTCGGCGACGGATGTGGCGATGCGGGCGCTCCGACGAGAGTCAGTGCGCCATCGCGCTTGAGCAGCACCAGGAAAGCATCGAGATCGTGCGGGGCTGCGACGGTGTTGAGAATGAAGTCAAAGCTCTTGGCATGCGCGGCCATTTCTTCGGCATTGCGCGACACGACAACCTCGTCGGCGCCCAATTGCTTCGCCGCCTCGCGCTTGGACTCTGAGGTAGTGAACGCAACGACGTGGGCGCCCATCGCATGCGCTAGTTTGATGCCCATGTGGCCCAGGCCACCGATGCCCACCACGCCGATTTTCTTGCCTGGCCCAGCGTTCCAGTGACGAAGCGGGGAGTACGTGGTAATGCCCGCACACAACAGCGGCGCGACGGCTGCCAATTGGTCTTCGGGATGGCGGATGCGCAGTACATAGCGTTCATGCACCACAATGTTTTGCGAGTAGCCGCCGAGTGTCCAGCCGGGTACGTCCGGGGTCGGGAAGTTGTAGGTGCCGATCATGCCGTCGCAGTAGTTTTCCAGACCCGTGGCACAGTCGTCACAGTGTTTGCAACTGTCGACGATGCAACCGACGCCGACCAGATCGCCGACTTTGAAACCCGAAACATGCGCGCCTACTGCCGATACGCGGCCAACAATTTCATGCCCAGGTACGCAGGGAAATTGCGTGCCTGCCCACTCGGCACGCACCTGATGCAGATCCGAATGGCAGATACCACAAAAGGCGATATCGATCTGAACATCATGGGCGGCGGGTGCACGGCGGCTGATCTGCAACGGCTCAAGCGGTTTGTCGCCCGCGTGAGCACCATAGGCTTGTACAAGCATGGGAAAGTCCTGAATGGCGGTGTCGGATGATCATTTTCCGGCTCTGCCCAGAGACTCTGTAGAGCATTCCGCTTGATTACTTGCCTGATCCTATGAGTCTTGGCTTTTTTGCAGGACGGTCGCCAGCTGGCGAGTTAGAGTTCAGCGAAGAGGTACAAGACGAACATGACGATCAAACACGAAACCGCAGCTGCATACACATCCCCCCAAGAAGCGCTTGCGCATACCATTGGTGCTCGGATCTCAAAGCCTGGTGACTGCGCTACTTCGATTGCTGGCCTGGGCTTTTATCGGCGTGAGCATCCTTCTCCCCCCGTCGTTTGCATGGTCGAGCCGAGCATCATTCTTGTCGCTCAGGGCCAGAAGCAGCTGTGGGTAGGTGGCGAAGGTTATCCGTATGACACGTCGCGATTCCTGGTCACGTCATTGGACTTGCCAGCCAATTCAGAGGTGCTTGTTGCAAGCCCGGAAAAGCCATGCCTGGGGCTGACTTTGAAACTCGATCTGCGCATGCTGGCTGAGCTGATAGCGCAAAGTGACCTGCCACCAATCCGGGATCGATCAGATGCGAAAGGGGTAGGAATTGGTTCAGTGACCCTGGCAATGCTGGCGTCATTCGAGCGCTTATTGGCACTGCTCGATGAGCCGGAGTCCATCCCTGTTCTCGCACCCTTGATCCAGCGGGAGATTCACTACCGTCTCTTGCAGAGTGATCAGGCGGGCCGACTACGACAAATCACATCCGTCGATGGCCAGGGTTACCGGATCGCCAAAGCCATCGATTGGCTGAAGTTGAATTACACCTTGGCGCTTCGCGTGGAGGAACTGGCTGCCCGAGTACAGATGAGCACGCCGACGTTTCACCACCACTTCCGCCAACTCACCGCAATGAGTCCCTTGCAGTACCAGAAATGGCTGCGATTGAATGAGGCGAGGCGATTGATGCTCAATGAACACCAGGACGTATCGAGCGCGGCTTTCAAGGTCGGCTATGAAAGCCCGTCGCAGTTCAGTCGCGAGTACAGTCGACTGTTTGGCGTACCCCCCAAGCGGGATATTGCGGTATTGCGAGGGCAGGGGTAGCGGCATAAATGCACGCCTGAGCGGTGTTTGAACGGAGAGATTGTTTGCTGGTTGAGAAACTGTCGACTGTCCGCTCTTTCCAACACCCTGAGGCAAACATCACTCCGGTGTCATGAGCACCGCGAGCGTCATATTGATGAACTCTTCATTCCTACTGATGGCCTGCAGAGCACCTCGAACGCTCTCGGCTACGTCATTTGATCCGGGCTGTTCAACCCAATTCGTGAGTTCCATGATGGCGGCCTCAAGGGCAAGCTGGTTTTGATTGATCTTGAATAGCAGGGATATGCTGGACTGAGCTGCGACAATTTATGACAGGGCACTGTGATTCTCTGCTTGAGGGCAGAGACTTCGCGGGAGGTGGGAGGGCAGGTCGTGTCAAATCATTCAGTGTACGAGTCAATGCATGCCCATAGCTAAGCTGTGGGTGACGTAAATGGAGAGGTCGCTCCTTCGGGCCAATGGGCCCGGCTCACCAAATCAGCCGAGCATCTCCTTAATGATGGATGCAACATTCCTGGCATCGTCGATCCCTCGGTGATAGGTACCCTGCTGGTCAATGCCTTTCATGTCGGGTTCTCCATCGATTGTATGAAGGTTGTCAGCGAGCATAGGCATCCTCTCTCGTCCCGCTGAATAGAACACGAGGAGCGTTGCTACGACTTGGCAACTCCAGCACTAGCGGCATCAACAGCGGCTCCTAGCGTGATGCGTGCCTTTTCGCGCCGTCTGCGCGCGAGTCGCTCCTCGCCGCCGCTCCGTTCGGACTCACCGGCCAGAAGTGCATGAATGTCGGGCAGCGTGTAAATGGCGCCACGACTGCCCCACGTACCCTCCGGAATTTCCGTCGGGAAGACCCAGACGCGCGGGGCAACCTCTTCGAGCAGTCGGTTCTCGGCGCGAGCCACCGCTTCCGTGACTGCTTTAACCAGTGCTCGGCGAGACTCGTCCGTGTATTGCCCCTCAGGCGCCGAAGGAATGATCCGGTAGCGCACCGCTTTCGAAGGTTCTCCGCCGACGAATACTGCAGCGGGTCGATGCAGATGGAACACAGATACGCTCTGAGCAATCGGATTGCTCGGATCATATCCTTCCGCTTTGATCAGAATGTCAGTCAATTCTTTAACCAGGCGTGCTTCCGCTTCAGGCGTCAAGGCATCTTCCGGCCACAGTGCGTCGATCATTGGCATGGTGCCATTCCCTCTTCAGGTGTTTTGGTTTGGTAATCATCGGGCTTTACGAGACAACCAGGGAGTGGCAGCATTGCCATTATTCGAGGAATTTAAGACATTCACGGAAATGATCACAATCCGGATCTGGGTCTACGACGGAATTCTGGCATCCGGCGTCGCGGGCCCCATCGACGTCCTCAGCGCCGCCAATCATCTTATTGCGCGCGAGGCTGCGGGCAGGCCCGGCGCTTTACCCATGTTCGCATGGAGCGTGGAATCGCTTGACGGACAAGCGGTAAAGGCAGCGTCGGGCCAAAGCATTTCGGTGGACGGCAAAATCGATCCACGCAAACGCGCAGACGCCGTTCTGTTGACAGCCCCGTTTGTTTCGAACATGGATGAGTTCATCGGCCGCCATGAGCAGTTGAATGCGCTGTCTTCGGCGCTACGGCATCAACACAAGGCGGGCGCCGTACTGGCCACATACTGCACCGGCAACTACCTGCTTGCCGAGGCAGGCTTGCTGGACGGCCGAGTCGCTACGACACACTGGGCCAAGGCGGCTGATTTCGCCCGACGCTATCCGCGTGTCGAACTTCGGGCCTGGGAAGTCCTGACCGGGCAAGATGGGATTATCTCGGGTGGTTCAGTGACATCGTATCTCAACCTCGCCGTGCGGCTGGTCGAAATGTTCGCCGGTGAGAAGTTTGCCGCGATGACCGCCAAGTCGCTATTTATCGACATGAACCGGACTTCTCAGGTTTCTTACGCGAAGCTTCTCGACGAACACGGGCATTCCGATTCGCTCGTCGCGCGAGCTCAACAGCGCATGGAGACGACACTTCAGCAGAGGTTTCTGCTGAGTGAACTCGCCGCCTGGCTCGCTGTTAGTGAACGGACGCTTAACCGGCGTTTCAAGCAAGCAGTAGGCCTGGCGCCATTGGCGTATCTGCAGAACCTGCGCATCGAAGTCGCTAAACAGTTGCTGGAATCAAGGCCCATCGGCATCGATGAGGTCAGCCAGCGCGTCGGCTATGGAGACGTCAGCACATTTCGGCAGCTGTTCAAGCGCAAGACCGGTCTCTCGCCGAGCGAATATCAAATGCGATTTGCGCGCGCTTCCTTGGTAGACGATATAGAACGCGAGTCGTACAGCACTGTTGATTGACAATCTCGAGGGCTTTGTTCGAAACGGCCCTTGGAGATGCTCGGGACGAGAGTAGAAACTGAAGCTGTCCTCGATCTGATCGGTCGACTAGAGAGGGGAGTGGTTGTTTGAGCTTCATCGCGCCACACCTGGCAGTGGAAGCTGACGCTGATTGTTGCTATCGCTCCTTTGGGCCCGTGAGGCCCGGCTCGACGTAATGCTTTACCGAGCCGGAAACCCCATAGCGTTCCGCCAATACAAGATCGCGCTACTTGCAGTTGCCTGCCTTTCGATATCCCGCTGCCTGAGCTTCAGATTCTGAGGTGAAGGAAACCTGATTCTTTTCGGACACCTGACCATAACCAGGACACCCCATAGAGAGGTGATAGACCTGACTCTTTCGGTTGCCAATGATCGAACCTACTCCGGTCGCGCTTGCTAGGGTTGGCTGGGCGGCTACTCGCGGAGGATTAACAGGAACGGCGCTAACCACCCCATCACCAACCGCCTTGTATCCTTGCGACCATTGACGCTCGCCAGTTACAAATGGATTGGAGTGCCCCATGATTGCTGCAATGCGTCGATCCCGCTCTTTCTCCCAAGGCGAAACCGGGTATTGCTTGTCCCAGGCCATCAGTAGCTGTTGCTGCTGACGAGACATGCTCAGTTTGTATCTGTCGAACATGTAAAAGGTAGTCCTCGCGACCAGCCCTTTGACCTCATCGCGCGGTTCCGCAGCCCGTTGATCGAAATCAACCCGCGTCTTGCACTGCCCATACTGCGGCGCTACCCCAGAGGCCATCCCGTAATTGAAATTGCTGCGGTCGCCATTTACCTCCCCAACAGATGGGTAGAGGTTGAACAGATCAGCTTCCATCGCTCGGAATACGGGATCATCATCCACGCAATGTTCTCGGCCACCGTTCTGCCAGCATTGGCGTTGGTTACCGAATGTCCAGGCAGGAACGATGTGTTCCCATTCAGTCCGTTCCGCGCGGCTCTGTTGTTTCCTGGTTTGATAGCCGCAAGACTCAGCATCAATCCGGCCACCTGACTTACCTACCCATGTCCATTTGCAGCCGCAATACAGCTCGCCCATGGCACTGTTCGCCTGGTCGAGGTAGATCTTTTGCTTGGCGATGACCTTGGCTTCGGAAAAGGTCGATGGAGGGCTTGAGAAGGCGGGGGTGATTACTGAGAAGGTCAGCAGCGCTACTACGGAAAGCAGTTTTTTCATTGGAAAGCATTAGCCAATTAAGGGCGCGCATTGTACTCACGACGCCCACGCCCACTGCAGAATTTTCTTAGGAAAACGCAGCCTCGATAAATGCCTCCAGCGCTTTATCTTCCAGTATCTCAATAGAGAAGTGCCCGAAGCGTTTGGGCAACCAAATGATGCGTGCCCCAGACGGGGATTGCAGGTTCGCACGAGCCAATGGCTTTCCATTTTCGTCTTCTGGCTGAACACCTGCGGCCATCAATTCGTCATAGGCTTTCTCGATGTCCGGTGTCGAGTAGCAGTGGCGGTAAATCATCCCTTCACCCGACGAATCCAATAACTCTTTCAAGTTCCCCGCCAACGGCTGTACCAACATGAAACGCTCTTGGCCAATCAGCGCAATCGCATAGCGCACGTGCAGACCACCTCGTTCCCAGACGAGCGTTTTGGAGATCCTGGCGTTTAGTATCTGTGCGTAGTAAGCACTGGCTTCGTCGAGATTCTTGACCAGTACATCTACGTGACTGAACTTCAGATCCATCGCAGCCCTCCTGTTGAACCGGCGTTCATGAAAGGGGCCAGCGTAGCAGGACGCCTAGCACTAAGCCCTCGAATCGGAGACTTAAATGCACGCGCTCTTAAAGGGGGTGGATAGATAGTGTGTTTACAAACAGCTGCGGTGCCCGCAAATAGAAAACCCCTGAAACCATAAGGAGTCAGGGGTTTAGAAGTAATGGTGCCCAGAGACGGAATCGAACCGCCGACACGGGGATTTTCAATCCCCTGCTCTACCGACTGAGCTATCTGGGCCGCGGCGGAATTAAACGTCTTTTACGGCTGAGGCGTCAAGCACGAAATCAAAAAAAACCAATGAATACCTATGCTTACGATTGCTCGTGATGTGGAAACCTCAAAACCGTGAGCTGGAGGTGGTTATCTGGCTCAGGTCATGAGCGAGTATGAAGTAACCCGTGCAAGGACTGGGTTCGAGGTGTTCCTTGGAAATGCTGGGCACGAGAGTAGAGACAGAAGCAGTCCTCGATCTGATCGGTCGACTGGAGAGAGGAGTTGTCTTTTGAGTTTCGTCATTAGCTTCATTCAAAAGAGACGCTGGTCGTTTTATCGCTCATTTGGGCAAGGCCAGGCTTTGCTTAGATTTTCCGGGAGGGGAGAGCGCAACATTGAGGTACCATTGAGCCAGTTACGCAGTCGGATTTGAATGATAGTTTTGAGCTCTTGACTCCGAGTTTGTTGGCTTGTAACGCAATTTTCTATGTGTAACGTTGCGATTGTTACGATGCACAAAATTACGTTACACCGAAGCTTCCGGGCTTGCTGGCGAGACAGCGAAGCTTGGCTAAAACGGTGTCACCGAGAACGCTCGCTTGTGCAGAACTCGTCGCTAAATCTCTCTTGATCAGTAGAGTCGATCTGCCATTCAACTATCCATCTGCCGTCGCTAAACACAAGCTGATAGCTCGAGCAATTTCTAAAAGGTTTCCTCACATCGTGAGCTCGAAATTCACGCATGAGTTCGTATGAACGAGCGTGGCTTCCGTGCTTGATCAGCCAAGCGGCAGCTCTGATGAATTGCCCATGGCTAAAGACCAGGATGTTCTGAGCATCGTGATCCGCAAGCTTGGCCAGCATCGCATCTGCGCGCTCGAGCAGATGATCGAACGACTCAGCGCCAGGCCCATCAGTAAACTCCGCGGCACCATTTTTCCAATAGCTTTCCGCATGTGGTTTACGGTCGGTCTGTGTAGTGCCGGCGAAGCGGTTTGGGCTCAAATACGTAAATTCTTCGACCGGCCACACTTCGAATGACACGTCAGGGAAGCACCCTGTGGTTGGTAATGCGGTTGCGATAGCGCGCTCAAAGGGGGATGAGATGATCAGGTCGGGCGTGCACGTTATGGACTCAGCAAGTTCACGAGCTTGATGCAGACCGTTTTCAGTCAGTGGTATTGAGTCCGGTGCTGCCGTGGCTAGACCGGCGTTAGCGGAGCTCTCCGCGTGGCGGATCAACCTTACGAGTTTCATCGCGGGCCCTAGGTTTGATGCATAGGTGCTTCCTCATTTGTCCTCGGCGCTGACGTGCTGTTCGCTATTCCAGGTTTCTGTGAGCTCGTCTATGCGATCCGCAATTTGAGGCTTTTTTGATAGGACTAGGCAGCGCGTATTGCCGACAAACTCTTCGATCAAAAATACAGCATCGCCGACATTCTGTTCGAGCTCCTGAGGCGCTTCATCCGGAATGCGTCCGGGGCATTGTGGAGAGGCGCCCAACCACGGCTGGGCGCCATTTGACTCAGCCTGTGTGGTGACTCTCGGCAAGACCGTAGACGGATGTGTCGATACCTTCGAAGCGCGCTTTTAACTGCAGTGCCAGATACAGCGAATAATGCCGTGACTGATGCAGGTTGCCACCGTGGAACCAGAGGTTTTCCTGCTGTGTTGGCTTCCACATGTTCCGCAGTTCGCCCTCGTACGGGCCAGGATCATTCGTGGTTCCAGAACCCAAGCCCCAGCAGCGGCCGACCTTGTCAGCTACTTCCTGGGAAATCAGCTTCGCCGCCCAACCATTCATTGAGCCATAGCCCGTGGCGTAGACGATCAGATCTGCCGGTAGTCGGCTGCCATCGTTGAGTACGACGGCATCTGCTTCGATGCGTTCGACACCCAGACCAGGCGCGCTCTTGAGCTTGATCGTGCCATTAGCGATCAGTTCGGAGGCGCCGACGTCGATGTAGTAGCCAGAACCACGGCGTACGTACTTCATGAAAAGGCCAGACTCGTCGTCACCGAAATCGAGCATGAAGCCGGCCTTGGCCAAGCGCTCGTAGAAATCCTTGTCACGCTCCTTGATCGCGTCAAAGATGGGTTGATGAAAGCTTGGCATAACCTTGTAGGGGATCGAGGCGAACAGCATGTCAGCCTTGTCCGTGGTCAACCCCGTCTCCAGGGCGTCTTCAGAGTAGAGCCCGCCGAAGACGAGATCCATTAAACTGTCGGAACGCACGATGTGGGTGCTGGAGCGTTGCACCATGGTCACCTCGGCGCCGTTCTCCACCAAGTCGGCGCAGATGTCGTGAGCCGAATTGTTCGCACCGATGACCACCGCGCGCTTGCCGCTCCAGGCGTCTCCACCGGGATGGCGGCTGGAATGATGCTGCTGGCCATTGAAAACCTCGGCACCCGGATAACCAGGAACATTGGGTACGCCAGACATGCCGGTGGCGAGGATCAACTGGGTCGGTTGTAAAGTCACACGCTCGCCATCGCGCTGCACTTCAACCTTCCAGGTGCCACTTTGCTCGTCAAAGCTGGCGTTCACGCATTCTGTACGCGGCCAATAATTGAGCTCCATGACTTTGGTATACATTTCCAGCCAGTCGCCAATCTGGTCTTTTGGGGTGAAGACCGGCCAGTGATCGGGGAAGGGCAGGTAAGGCATATGGTCGTACCAGACAGGGTCGTGTAAGCACAGCGACTTGTAGCGACCGCGCCACTGATCGCCAGGACGCTCGGCTTTGTCGACGATCAGGGTTGGCACGCCCATTCGCTTGAGTCGCGCAGCGAGCCCCAGCCCACCCTGGCCGCCGCCTACGATCAGGCAGTAAGGTTGGGTGGTGATGCCTAGCGAAGCTTCTTCATCACGACGGCGCTCCAGCCAGTTGCGTTTGTCGGCGTGGGCGTGACCATGACTGGCACCCATTGGGCGACGGCGGCCGCTGGGTTCTTCAAAGCCTTTGAGCTCGCGCATGGTCGTCAACAGCGTCCAGCACAGGCCCTCCTTTAGACGCACGTAGCCTTTAGCTCGCGCCGCATCGGTTTCCAGGCTGATCCAGCCTTCGAGCACACCATTATTCAGCGTCGCCTCACCCTCCAGTTTCCATCGCTCAGGACGAGTCTGGTCGAGGCGTGTTTCGAGCATGTCTCGGATGGCAGGCTTGCCTTCCAAGGTCACCAGGTTCCAGCTGAAAAGTAGCAGGTCACGCCAGTGACACTCTTCGGCAAACAGTTCCAGTACGCCGTCCAAATCACGTTGGACGAGACGCTCGTTGAGGCTTTCGACCCAAGCCGCGAGCTGAGCAGTTGGCGTGTGCAGAGGTGTTTCAACAGCGATGTTCATGGGGCTTCTCCCGATCTTGTTGTTTTTGTAACAACTTGCCCCAGAGCAAGGCCCGGGCCATCTTCATGAAAGCCCCGGTGCAGAGCGGCTGCTGCAGTACTGCTCAGGCTTTGACTCGGATCTATGTCACGATTCCGGGAATGGTGGATGACAGAGTGTCACCCGGTGCAAAAAGCGCTCGTTGCGATCTTTTCATATAAGCTGCGAACAGACCCGTGTCCTGACCGTAGCGGAGAACAAGAACAATGAAGCCGGCCTTGATCAACGCCCATGCACAGCAAGTGCTACAAGCCGTGCAGGGCACTATCGCCAGCCACAGCCCTACTGCTGACCTGGCCATCACACGATCCTGGCGCCGGTGCCTGGATCAGTATCAGCTCGATCCTGCCAGTCGCCGCGCACCTAACGTGGTTGAGCATCCACGCTTGCAGGATCATCGCGCGCCACTGGAACACATCATCGCTGTGGCGCATTGGCAGATGAGCAACTTGCACCAACAACTCGGACGTGATGGCCACGTGGTGCTACTCACCGATGCTCGCGGTGTGGCGATCGACAGTGTGTTTAACGAATCCGAACGAGCGGAGTTTCAGCGTTCCGGGCTGTGGCTCGGCTCGGTATGGAGTGAAGATTGTGAGGGCACCAACGGTGTCGGCACCTGCCTGGTCGAGCGACAGCACGTAACCATCCGCCGTGATGAGCATTTCCGTGGCAAGCACGTCGGTCTGACCTGTTCGGCGAGCCCGATATTTGATGCGAGTGGTGAGTTGCTAGCCGTGCTCAATCTCTCTTCTGTGAGGGATGACCACAGTCTTCAGCAACACTTCCAGGCCATGGCATTGACCAACCTGTCAGCCAAGTTGATCGAGAGCTGTTTTTTCTTGGGGCATGATCCGCAGCGATACTTGCTGCGCTTCCACCCTGAGGCTGGCTTCGTTGGGCTGCTGGGTGAAGGCCTGCTCAGTTTCGACGAGAGTGCCCGTATCTGTTCAATCAATCATGCTGCGCTGGATCTGCTGGGCCTCAGCCGTGACCAGGTGGTTGGGCAATCTCTGACGATACTGCTGGAAACCCCTATTGATCAGGTGATGAGTCAGGCCAGCGCTCAGCCGAGTGTCTGTTGGCCAATGCGGCTGGTGGACGGACGCCTGCTCTACGGACAGTTGCGAGAACCCGCGCACCAGGCGCCCTTGGTCATTCCCCCAACTCCCATAATCAACGACGTACACGTGTGTCTGGAAGACCCGCGCCTGCAACGCGGTTTTGCTCGCGCATTGCGTGTTTTGGAGCGTGACGTTCCGGTGTTTTTACAGGGCGAAACCGGTACCGGCAAAGAAGCTTTTGCTGCGGCGCTGCATCGCGCCAGCTCCAGAGCGAGCCAGCCGTTTGTGGCGATCAATTGCGCGGCCATCCCAGAAACGTTGATCGAGAGCGAGCTGTTCGGCTATCGCGGCGGCAGCTTCACCGGCGCACGCAAGGACGGGATGATCGGTAAGCTGGAGCAGGCCCATGGCGGCATTCTATTTCTCGATGAAATCGCCGATATGCCACTGGCGTTACAGACTCGCCTGCTGCGCGTGCTGGAGGAACGTCAGGTGGTGCCGCTAGGTGGCGCAACGGCACGTCCGCTAGACGTACGCCTTATCAGTGCCAGCCACCAGGATCTGCAGGCCTGTGTGGCCGAAGGGCGCTTTCGCGAAGATCTTTTTTATCGCATTGCTGGCTTCGCCGTGCAGCTCCCGCCGTTGCGTGAGCGTTCAGACAAGGGCCGTTTGCTCGACCTTCTGCTGCGCGAAGAGACAAAAGGTGCAAGGATTCGACTGGAGGCGGGCGTCAGAGAGCTCTTGCTGAAGCAGCCTTGGCCAGGCAATGTCCGGCAGTTGCGTACGTGCTTGCGCACACTGGTAGCGTTGGCGTTGGAGGGGCGTGTCACTCTGGACGACTTGGCGGAGTTGCTGCCGGCAGTGCCAGCGACAGCCGCGCTGGCCGAAAATCCGCTTGGAGTATCCGAACGGCAGACGCTGCTAACGTTGATTGAGGCGGAACACTGGCATATCGCCCATGTTGCCGCCCGCCTAGGGATCAGCCGCAATACGCTCTATCGCAAACTGCGTCATCACGGTATTTCACGACCCGGTTGAATGCAGAATGACATCGTCGCGTTTCCTGCCTCTGTGGACTTGGACTGAGGGTAGAAACGACATGTGTTCTCGACTGCGGAAAAACTGACGCATTCCGGTTACTTAGAAGGAGATATTTATATGGAAGTACGTTGCACATCAATCGAAGAAGTTCGTCAGCACATAGACCGCATCGACCGCGATGTGGTTGCACTCCTCGCCAGGCGCGGCAACCTCGTCACCCAGGCGGCGGCTTTCAAGAAAACCACTGATGATGTGCGCGCTCCAGCGCGGGTTGAACAGGTCATCAGCAAAGTGCGCGGAATTGCAAACGATTCCGGTGCCTCACCTGATGTCGTGGAGCGGGTATACAGGGCCATGATCTCTGCATTCATTGACGAAGAGTTGAAAACTCACTCAGCCCTGAAAGATAAGTCTTAAAGTCGTCAGCTTTCATAATCACCGAGGCTCAGCGAGGCTGGTATTTCAGCCTCGCACGCCATTGCATTGATCCTATTTTTGGCTGAGCGCCGCTATCGATACTCCCGAAGCGACGAAGGTGAGTCCTGCCCCGACGTTCAGGCCATTCACCAGTCGTGGCCTCTGACGCAAAAACCGGGAGAGTGCAGTAGCAAATACGCCCATGAGTGCGAATCCCACTGCCGTAAGTACGGCGAACCATATGCCGTACACCAGCATCTGCACGCTCACTGAACCGCGTTGTGGGTCGACGAATTGCGGGATGAATGCAAGTACGAAAAAACCAGGCTTTGGATTGAGTGCTGCCGAGAGAAATCCCGTGAGAAAAATGCTCGGCAGAGATTGTCGAGTCGTTGGCCGGAAGCTAATCAGGCTACGAGAGCGTAGTACTTTGATGCCGAGCCAAAGTAAATAACCGGCGCCGATAAGCTTGACGACCCAGAAGGCTACTGCGGACGTTTGCATAAGCAAAGTCAGTCCTAGCGAAGCAGTTGCCACATGAAAGAGAATTCCCGCCCCGGATGCCATGCCCGATACGACAGCGGCTATCCTGCCCTGACTGAGTCCTCGGCCTACGGCCAGCAGATTGTCCGGGCCTGGTGCGAGCACCAATAGCAAGCAGGCGGCAGTATAGGCAAGCCAGATATTGATCGGAAACACGGCATTCTCCTTAGGCCTCAACGAGGCATCCATCCTCATGTAGCGAAAGACTGTGCCCACACCGGGCTGCAAAGTCGAGTCTTGGCTGACCAAGTGATTTTTTGAATACAAAGGGCCTTCGGGACCTTTTTTTTTGAATGAATAAACAGGAGCTCGAAGCGCTGCGAGAACACTTCAAAAATACAAGTGCGAATACGTATCAAAAGCAAATAATGTGATATACCATGCGCCGCGAATTATTGGCATGTATGCCATACCGTTTGGCTATTTTCACAAGGTTTCCTCGATGCGTCGTACTCTGGTCTCTATCTGTGTGCTTCAGGCGTTTTCCGCTTCCTCTTGGGCGGAGCAAGCGGCAACCGATAAAACCAGTCTGGAGTTGCAGGTGACCGACATCGTCGGTACCTCGGAGTACGAAACGGCCCAAGGGCCAGTGCAGGGCTACCGTGCAACCCGTTCTGCCAGCGCGACGCGAACCGACACTGCGATTCACGAGACACCGCAGTCCATCAGCGTGGTGACCAAAGATGTTGTCGAGGACATCGGGGCGACTCGCCTGCAGGACGCCCTTGACTATGCCGGCGGAGTGGGGCGGGCCAACAACTTCGGCGGCCAGGGACTGACCACCTTCACGGTGCGTGGATTTACCACCGGCGAGTTCTATCGCAACGGTTTCCCGATCAACCGTGGTTATCCGAACATGCCGGATGCGAACACCATCGAGCGCCTGGAAGTACTGCGCGGCCCCGCGACCACGCTCTACGGCCGGGGTGATCCAGGTGGCACGTTCAACGTCGTTTCCAAGCAGCCTCTGCCTGAGTCTACTGTGACGTTGGGCAGCCAACTCGACGACCAGGGAATGAAGCGTGGCACGCTGGATGCCTCCGGCCCGCTCGACGAAGAAGGACGCCTGGCCTATCGCTTGAACGTGGTAGGAGAGGGCGGAGATACCTTCCGCGATCATGTTGAAACCGAACGTTATGGCGTGACGCCGGTTATTTCCTGGCAAGCCACCGACGACACCAGGGTGATCTTCGAAGGCGACTTCATGCGCAACAATCACCCACTGGATCGCGGCTTGACGCACTATCCGAATCAGATTGGCATCGCGTCGCGTGATACGTTCTTCGGTGAGAAAAACGTCGGCAAGTTGCACAACGACAACAACATCGCGCAGCTGCGTTTCGAGCACTTCCTCAATGACAACTGGACATTGGGTGGTGGGTTCCAATGGCTCGATGGCACGTTGCAGGGCAACGCCGTTGAAGCAAATGGCGTTGCCGCCGACGGGCGCACGCTGGGGCGCAACTTCAATTACCGCAAGCTGGAGTGGACGGACAAGGACACTCAACTGAACCTCACCGGACATTTCTCCACCGGCGGCTTCGATCACACATTATTGACCGGCGTTGAGTACGAGGATTACGACTATAAGTCCATCATCCAGCGCTCCAGCGGCGCAGTCGGTGCCTACCCGATTGATATCTTCAATCCGGTGTATGGCCAGCCGCGTCCAGCCTTGACCCGCACGCCGACCAACGACAAGGAAAACCTCAAGACCTATGCGGCCTTCGTCCAGGATCAGGTGGCATTGACTGAGCGTTTGAAGGTCTTGGCGGGCGCCCGTTTCGAGCGTTTCGAGCATGACTACGAAACCTTTGTGCCGGGTGGCAGAAGCTGGGAGGCGAGTGACAATGCGGTGACGCCGCGTATCGGCGTGCTTTATGACCTCACCGATACCGTGGCCGTTTATGCCGATACCGCGCGCTCTTTCAAGCCCAATACCGGGGCCAGTCGACAGGGTGGCGGCTTTGAACCGGAAAAGGGCAAGTCCTATGAGATGGGTATCAAATGGGAAGCCCTGGATCGCCAGTTGAGCGTTGACGCGGCGATCTACCAGATTGAAAAACGTAACGTCCTGACCACTGACCCCGTGGACTCGACCTTCAGTGTGGCAGCGGGTGAGGTGCGCAGCCGTGGCTTCGATTTGAACGTGGCAGGCAATGTAACCCCGGAGTGGCGGGTGATTGGCGGCTATGCCTATGTCGACGCCGAGGTCACCAAGGACAATGTGATTCAGTCGGGCACCCGGCTGATGAATATTCCGAAGAACAGCTTCAGCCTGCTGAACGTTTACGAGTTCCAGGATGGCAATCTGAAAGGGCTGGGGTTGGGTGTGGGTGGTAGGTACGTTGATGAACGTGCGGGCCAGACGGCTAACACGGCGTTTTCGATGGGCAGTTACACCGTCGTTGATCTGCTCGGCTTCTATAAGATCAATGACCAGGTCAGGCTTAATCTCGATGTGAAAAACGTGTTCGACCGGGACTATGAAGAAGGCGCCTTCGGCAATGTCTATGCTTACCCGGGCGAGCCGAGAACAGTTCAGGTCGGTATTTCTTACACCCTGTAGACGAACCGGTAAATTTGGTTTGAACTCAAAAGGCCCTTCCAGGGCCTTTCTTGTCGGGTGTGATGAGGTGAGGTGGACTCAGGAGTCTCCTCAGACAAGATCCAGGTCTTTTCGCTAAATCGGGGTAATGAACGATGTCCATCAGCGCAGATCAAACTGCTGAGTATCAAGCCTTCGCCGAGCAGCTGGCCGATGCTGCCGCTGTAGCCATTCAGCCGTACTTTCGAGCAAAGCTGGATGTGGAAGATAAGGGCGGTCGTGTCTTCGATCCGGTCACCTTGGCCGATAAGGCTGCCGAACGAGCGATGCGCGAACTGATTCAGGATCGGTATCCCGCACACGGCATCCTTGGTGAGGAGGAGGGCTCAATTACAGGCAGCAGCGAGCTGACCTGGGTGCTCGATCCAATCGACGGAACCCGGGCTTTCATCACCGGCCTGCCACTATGGGGAACACTGATCGCCCTCAACGATGGTCAGCGCCCTGTGCTCGGGGTCATGAATCAGCCTTTCACCGGCGAACGCTACATTGGCACTTCGGATGGTGCGTGGCGCAATGGTACGAAGCTACAGACACGACCATGCCAAGGTCTCTCCTCAGCAAGACTGATGTGCACAACACCCGATATGTTCGATTCAGCTGTACGGCGAGACGCGTTTCAATCCGTGGCCAGTCAGGCGCAATTGGTTCGCTTCGGCGGTGATTGCTATGCGTACTGCATGCTGGCTTCAGGTTTTGTAGATGTGATTATCGAGGCTAGCTTGCAGCCCTACGACGTACAGGCGTTGATACCGATTATCGAAGGTGCCGGTGGAGTGATTACCGCCTGGGATGGCAGCACAGCTCAAAATGGCGGGAGTGTCGTTGCTTGTGGAGATCCTGCGTTGCATACGCAATTGGTGGAGCTGCTAAGGCACGCTGTCTGATCCTGGTAAGGGCTAAAGCGCGAGGGATAGATAGCCTCAGACTGACTGTCTATCCCGGCCTTGGCAATGATTCGCGCGCGCAGCCCTGAGTCCCTTCGCCGGCTATGACCTGATAGAGAACCTCAGCGGCTGGCTTTTAACGTTTCAAGCAGCGCCTCGGCGGCCAGGGTGTGGACTTTGCGGGTCGGGTGCCATTCATCCCAGTAGTAATGGGCATCTGGATTTTCACACACCGGCTTGACGTCCGGATAGGTGGCTTGGCACGGGGTATCCAGATCCTTCAAACCCGCAACATCGGGGGCCGCGCGAAGCTTGTTGCTGAAGGCCAGGTGGTCAAAGTAACTAATGCTGACGTGATGGGCTTTAGCGAGTGTTGTTAGTACGGCTGGCAGTTTTTGCTCGAGTATCTGCTGGTATTCTGTTGCATTCTTCACTTGATTGCCCTGCACCACAGCCGGCACGTGACTCAAATCCGTAGTCCCCACGACCATCACGTGCTTCGCGCCTGCCGCAATCAGCGTCTCGGTAGCCTTCTGTATGTTCGCCACGCTGTTGTGGCTTAGCACGTCAATCGATTCCGGGTGCGAGAAGTCGGCCCATTCAAAAAAGTCGTTGGCTGAGATGAAAATGAAATAGAGCGAACTCGGATCCGCTTTGTGTGTTTTAGCGGCTTTCAGATGATCGGCGATTTGGCCGAAAACCCCAGTGTCGCGAGATGGCTCCATCCAGGCGTAGTAGTTGCCGTTGCCGCTCTTGGCACCGCCAATCCCGTAGTCGGTCAAGGGGGTTTTCAAGGCGTGAGCCAAGTCCTCGACGGCGGTGGGGCCATTGCTCCAGCGTCCCTTCCAATACAACGAACCGGGGAGCTCCTGTGCATCTTTGACCTTTTGAGTGGCCAAGTTTCTAGTGAAGGTTTCACCCGCACCATTGTCAGAGTAGCTGTCACCGAAAGCATAGAGATGATCGTAGCTGGGGGCGCCAAAGGCGGTTGATGCAGTCAGTGTCAACAGAGCGGCCAAGTAAGCGCGGCGAGTCATTGAAAGTCTCCCAGGATGTCACCTCAGACTACCGGCGGCGACGTTTTGCCTTGCCACGGTTGCGACCTGTGTTTAGCCGCGTGCGCAAAGTCTGTCCTGTTCGCGACAGGTAGCCGCCGAGCTCAAGGACGCCCATGACCAATGATCACTTGAGGTTCGCCGATGACCGACCTATCTCCTTGCAGGAATACGACCTGCTCGATCGCGCCGGGCTCAGGTCAAGAGTTGCCGATTTCATGACATTGACGCGACCGGGCTGATCCGGTCCAGATGGCTGGCAATCATCGCAGCAACCATGCTGCAGACTTGTCTGGCGTCCAATGATTCATCGAACAACAATTCGACCGTCGCATGGATCATTTCGACCACGACTCGGGCAACCATCAAAAGCATCTGCGGATCGGCGTGCGGGAAAGCGCTGGCCAGCGCTTGGGCTTGCGCGCTGGCGACACGTCGGTGAGAGTCGAGTCTCACATGCTCCAGCGCCGGTACTGCTCGAAGTGCTTTGAGAATCCACATCCCACCCAAGGTGGCATGGGTTACTTCATAAGTATCCAGTATCAGTTCCGCAAGGGCCTTTTCCAGTACCTCCCGGGAGCCGGTCAGCAGCTCCTGGTTGATCCAGTGGCCAACCAATTCGTTTTGCTTTTCCAGTAAGCGATCGCCTAGAACGCTCAGTAGCGCGTATTTGTTGGGGAAGTAGCGATAGAGCGCTGGCGGGGTAAGGCCTGCTCGTTCACATACCAGATTCGTCGACAGGCGCTCTATTCCGACATCGCAGAGTGTCTGAGCCGTAGCCACGAGAATTCGCTCATAGGTTTCGGTCGCCCGCTGCTGTGCTGGCAGCTTTTTGTGTTCCGTTGCTCCAACGCTGTTCGTGGAGAGGGGAGTGGAGGTTTTGAGCTTGGCCATGAGCGCCCTTAACGAGAAGTGAGAGGCAAGGATAGCAGGATGAAAAAACAGTTGATTCAGCGAAGAATGATAGTTATAACTATCGTGTAGCGATGACTATCATAACTGATGCGTCGTTTGTGTGACGGTGTTTCTAAAACAAAAAATACAGGGCACGACTATGAACGCGCGGCACTTGCTTCTCCTTTCC
This sequence comes from Pseudomonas sp. Pseusp3, assembly GCF_047304225.1. Lineage (NCBI taxonomy): Bacteria > Pseudomonadati > Pseudomonadota > Gammaproteobacteria > Pseudomonadales > Pseudomonadaceae > Pseudomonas > Pseudomonas sp. Pseusp3. The sequence goes on from NZ_JBGLYV010000024.1 coordinate 55,425, forward strand.
CTCGCTTTGATGTGCACCGGAAAAATTTTTGCGGCGGCGGGACCGTTGGATGCCAAAGGACTTTGGCTCACGGCGGAAAAGGACGCGATCATCAAGCTCGATGATTGCACGGCCAAGGCAGGCGCAATTTGTGGACAAATCGTTTGGGTGAGGGACGTCGCATCGACAACCAGCGATTGTGGCGTCCAGATCATGCAATTGGATCGTTACGAGAAGGACGCCTGGCGCGATGGGTGGGTCTATGACCCGCGCAATCAGAAAAAATACAAAGGCGTCGTTCGGGTCAAGGAAGGAAATCTCAATGTAAGGGCGTTCGTCGGCTCGGAGATTCTGGGTCAGACGGAGCAATTCGAACGCGTTGAAAAACTGCCTCCCGCACCGGTTTGCAAACTGTAAACCTGACCTTCCTCGTGGGAGAGTTCCATGCGTACAAACATCACCCATTGCATGATGGCGGGCCTGCTGTTGTCCGGCGCAACCCCAACGCTGGTGTTGGCGGACGAAATGGCCAGCTACGCGGTAGACGTTACCGCACGAGTCAGTTCTGACATTCGCAACCGCGGTATCTCCGATTCATTGAACGGGCCGGGGGCCAAAATTTCCATTCAAGTCGCTCATGAGAGCGGGCTGGTGGCCCTGGCCGAGTTCACGACCGTCAGCAAGAAGCAGTTTCTGAACGGCGATGGCGTCGAGATCCTGCTTGCCGGCGGCTATCGTTTTGGCGATCCGGATGCCTGGCACTTCGGCCTGGGCCTGGCGAGCGAAATGTTCCCCAATGCTCAGTTCAGGGCACCCAATCGGTTCGACGCTCAGACATTCACACTGACAGATGAGCGCAGCACCAACTACAACAGCCAATTCGCCGTGTTGGAGTTGGGGTATGGCGCACTGGAAGGTCGAATCGCCAGGGTCCTCTCCAAGACCTATCGAGGCGCCAATACCGGAGGTGTTTGCGGAACACTGCTGCAGTTCCGCGATGATCCTGCCAAGGGGTTGGAGTGTTATGCCAAAGGGGATCGCAACTCCCGCGGCAGCATGCTTTATGACCTGGATTACAAGTATGCGCTGGGCATGAACACCACGCTGAAGCTGCATGCCGGTTACCAGCAGATCGTGAATTTCTCTGAAGCGAATTTCGCAGACTATGGCGTAGGCCTGGTGCACCGCTGGGCGGGTTTTGACTGGGGGCTTGACTGGGTCACTACCACGACCCGGGCGAGAGAGTTGTACCTGGCCGAAGATGATGGGCACAGGCGGGCGACAGACGACAATCGTTGGGTCCTTTCGATTTCCCGTCAATTCTGAGTAACTGATTATGAACTCGCTTTCCTTTTCCCGGGCGCCTGAAACGGCGGCCGGGCTGGAGCAACTCGTCCTTGCGGTCGATCTTGGAACATCTGGTTGCAAATGTGCGCTGGTTTCCCTGGAGGGAGAAATACGCGCATGGGCCTACCACAGTGTCCCGCTGCATGTCAGTGGTTTGAGTGCCGAGCAGGAGCCTCAAGATTGGTGGAACGCTTTTATGCGCGGAGCGAGCGAACTGCTCGGCAGCGATACGGTCAGGCGCAGGCAGATCATTGCCGTGTGCTGTTCGACGCAAAGCGAAGGGACCGTCTGTGTTGACAATAATGGGGTGGCCGTTGGGCGCGCGTTACTGTGGCTGGATAAGCGCGGTGCCGCTGCGGTCAAGCGTCGTATGGGGGCAGGGCGGTTTGGCCTGTCTGGTTACGCGCCCTTCAAGCTGTTGCGTTCATTGCGTTTGACCGGGGGCGTCGCTTCGTTGTCCGGCATGGATTCGGCCGGACACATGGCGTACGTCCTTGATCATGAGCCGCAGCGATATGAGCAAACTTACAAGTTCCTGAACGTGCTCGATTACATGAACTTACGGCTGTCCGGTCGATTCTGTGCCACGAGCGATTCGATCCTGACGTCCTGGATCACGGATAACCGCGACCCTCATCGCATTCGCTACGACGACGGCTTGGTACGAGCGCTGGGTGTCGACGCTGCCAAACTGCCCGAACTGGTGGGGTCAACCGACATCATCGGGCCTCTGCTCCCCGAACTGGCCGATGCGCTGGGCCTCTCTCGAGACACCCAAGTGGTGGCCGGTTCCGTAGACACCTCAGCCGTGGCGGTAGGTGCTGCGGTGAGTGATTTCGCCTCGCACCTGTACTTGGGAACGTCCTCTTGGGTGGGGGCCCATGTGCCGTTCAAGAAAACCAGTGTGCGTCATCACATTGCGGCGGTGCCGAGCGCGATCAATGGCCGGTACCTGGCGTTGGCCATGCAGTCGGCCGCGGGCTCGAACCTTTCGTTTTTACGGGACAAGGTGCTGTACCACCCCGATGAACTGCTCAGCGATGAACAGCAACCGGATGTCTATGCCTTGCTAGATCGCATCGCGGCAAGAGTCCCGCCGGGAGCACGAGGGCTGATTTATACGCCTTGGTTGTGCGGCGAACGCTCTCCCGTTGGCGATTCGAGTCTGCGTGCAGGCTTGTTGAATCTGAAACTCGAGCATTCACGAGAAGACATCATTCGAGCCTTCATGGAAGGCGTTGCGCTCAACACGCGCTGGATGCTGGAGCCGTTCTCGCGGTTCCTCGGCCGATCAAAAGAGATGATCGTGGCTACCGGTGGTGGTGCCCAGTCGGATGTCTGGTGCCAGATCATGGCCGATGTCACCGGTCACATTATCCAGCAGCCCCACAACCCCATCCAGACCAACGCCCGAGGCGCCGCGTTTATCGCAGCAGTGGCCCTTGGAAAACTACAGTTTCACGACCTGCCGAATCTGCAGAGAGCCCACCGGCTGTATGAGCCGTCGCGGAACACGAGTGCCCTTTATGACGACCGTTTCGCCACATTCAAGGAGGTCCGCAAGCGGCTCGCTCCGCTTTATCGCCGCCTGAATCCATCGCAGGAGAGCACTCAATGAATCAAGTACAGCAGGAGATAGTCGAGTTATCGCGTCATCTGTCGCAGCGCGGCTTCTTTGCCGCGACCGGTGGAAACCTGGCGTTGCGTGTCGATGCGTTTCATATCGCGGTCACACCCTCGGCGACGGATTATTTTTCCATGCGCCCCGAAGACGTTTGCGTGTTGCGTTTGAAGGACCTGGTGCAGATATCGGGCGAGCGGTCGCCCTCTGTGGAAAGTGGTCTGCACGCAAAAATTCTGCGCAATCGCCCGGATGTCAATTGCAGCATTCATACCCACCAACCAATTGCCAGTGCCTGCACATTGCTGGGCAAACCGCTGCAAGTCGGATCTCCACAACTATGGAAATCGCTGGGCGTGAGTATCCCGCTGGTGGGGTATGCCCCTTCGGGCACCCGTTGGTTAGCGAACAAGCTGGAGCGGTTGATTCGCCCTGAATGCAACGCCTATCTGATGCGCAATCACGGCGTGCTTTGTTGCGGCCCGGACATCGATACGACTCTGGACCGCCTTGAAGATCTTGAGGCGTTCTGTCGGGATCATCTGTTGAGTCGAATCTACGCGCAGGCTCGAGACCGGCCGGAATCAAGCACAGCAGCGGCTCGCCTGATCGACGCCTTGGCTTTGTCCTCGGCTCATGCTGTCAACCCAAAAAATATTTCAGAGACCTCATCATGAACGAACCCCTTCGTCCATCCACCATGCCCCAAACAAACGCCCCAGCGGTTTCACAATGGCCCGACGTGGATTCGTTGTACCGGCGTTTCGATGAACTGGTCAAACAGCCGATCCGCCCGCTGAAGCGGGACGCATTGAGCAAGGTCATGGGCTATTTCGACGAGCGTTGCCAAGGCTCGAAGCGCCTCTCCGAGGCTGCAAAAAAAGTCATACCCGGTGGCGTGCAGCACAACCTGGCGTTCAATCATCCGTTTCCGCTCGCCATCTCTCAGGCCAAAGGTGCTTACCTGACGGATGTCGATGGCAACCGCTATATCGATTTCCTGCAAGCCGGTGGACCGACTCTGTTGGGCTCAAACCACCCGGCCATCCGCGAGCAGGTTGATCGGATCCTCGATGAGTGTGGGCCGGTCACCGGTTTGCTGCATGAATACGAGGTCAAACTGGCTGAGTTGGTCTGCGAGATGATGCCGGGGGTGGACATGGTTCGACTGCTCGGTTCCGGTACCGAGGCGGTGATGGCTGCTGTTCGCCTGGCTCGCGCCTACACCCGCAAGAAGTGGGTCATCAAGATCGGCGGGGCCTACCACGGCTGGAGCGATCAGCTTGTCTACGGGATGCGCTTGCCCGGTACCGGACGCATGGAGGCCGTCGGTATTCCCCGTGGGGCCACGGCGCATACTCAGGAAAGTCCGCCGAACAATCTGGATGCGTTGCGCCGCAAGTTACAGGTCAACCGTCTACGTGGTGGTACCGCCGCCGTGATGGTTGAACCCTTCGGACCGGAAAGCGGGACCCGCCCGGTACACCCGGACTTCAACCGCCAGTTGCGCAAGTTGTGTGACGAATTCGGCGCCCTGTTGATATTTGATGAAGTGGTGACGGGGTTTCGTGCCGGCCTGGGCGGGGCGCAGGCGTATTTCAACGTCATGCCGGACATCACTGTGCTGGGCAAATGCCTGACGGGTGGTTACCCGATGGCAGGCGCCATTGGTGGGCGTCGAGATGTCATGCAACTGCTCGCTGGGGGGATCGGCACTTCTGCGCGCCGGGCCTTCGTCGGTGGGACGCTGTCGGCAAACCCGCTGTCTTGCGTGGCGGGGTATTACGCCTTGCTGGAAGCGAAGCGCCTGGATGCACCCGCAGTAGCCGGACGTGCCGGCGACCGGCTGCGCAAGGGGCTGGAAGCAATTATCACGCGTCGAGGTTTGCCGTATGTGGCCTATAACATAGGCTCCATCGTGCACTTGCAGACCTCCGGCGTGCTGTTGCTCGACACCAGTAACCCGCTCAAATTGTTGCGAGCTCGTAACGAGGCAAAAACCCGCAAGCACATGATGGAGGAGATGGGGGCCGCCTATACCGCTCATGGTCTGATTACTCTGGCGGGTAGCCGGATCTATACGAGCCTGGCCGATACCGACGATGTCATCGACGAAGCACTCGATCGATTCGACGCCGTTTTCAAACTGGTGTGAGGTCAGCGCAATGAGAGATTTACTTCGGCAACAATGGCTGGATTTGCAACGACGACTGATCGGCCAAGTAGCTGCTCTTTCCAGTCTTTCGCTGCGAATACCAGGCGAGGAGGGGATCTGGCTGGGAAAACTGGATGCCGCGGAGCCCGTGAAGATTGACCCGGCTGCTGCCCCGGATGGGTACATGCAGACGCATGCGGCTACGTATCAGGCGCGTCCTGATGTGGGAGCAATTCTCCTGGGGGGCGGTAAGTTCAGCAGTTGTCTGGCCGATTTTGGCGGTTTCATGCCTGTTCTGTTTGATGAACAGGCGCGGCATTTGGGGCATATGGGTGAGCCAGTCGGAACTGAACGTGAGTTGGCCAAATCCTTGCGCAAAGGCGGCAATACGATACTGATTAGAGGCGTGCCGGCTTGTCTGGGGGCCACGGGTACACGCATGGCGCTCAATGCTGAATTGTTTGAAAAGTGCGCTAAAGCCTACACCCTGGCCAAGGCCTCAGGAGCTCAAATCACCTATTTGCCCTGGTGGGTGACTTTCATCGCTACGGGGCGCTTGATGAAAGACGAGAAGCGGGCGGCGCAGTGTTTTGCCAACGGCCAAATTCCACCTGAAAGCCGTGGTTACTGAATAATTAATTAGAGGCATAAAGCTTATGCACTCCTCGTTCGCTGTTTCTCGCAAACATCTTGTTGCTGCGCTGACTCTGGGTTCCGTGGCGGTACTCATGGTAGGCCTGCAACCGCTTCTCCTCGGAGAGTTGCTAGCCGCCAATCGGCTGTCGCTCGAAGGCGTCGGGCTGGTTGCAATGGGAGAGATCGTTGCTTTGGGGTTAGGGGTCATCGTCGGCGACTTGATGCGACTGATGATGAACCTGCGTTTTATCACGATCATGGCGGCGGTGTTTACTGCTGCCCTGGATATCATGACTACGACGACGACAGGGGACGCCGGACTTCTGATTGTGCGTGCCTTGGCGGGATTGACGGAGGGACTTCTGTTATGGGGGGCCGTCAGCCTGATTGTTCGCGGGCCTCACCCGGACCGTGTATCAGGCCTGTTCATGGTCGTGCAGACCCTGGCCCAGGGAATCATTGCGGCAGTCCTGGCATTTTGGGTCCTGCCTCGGCAAAGCGTCTCCGGAGGGTTCGTGTTACTGGCTGCGCTATCACTGGCGTCGGTGTTGCTGGTTTGCTGGCAGCCTGCCCGACTGGCGCCTTTGGCCAGCCATGCGGGTCAGGCGCAAGGCTTCTCGTGGCAGCGTTCACATCTACTGTTGATGGCCGTTGTTTTCATCCAGCTTTCGGCGATTGGCGCACTCTGGGCATATCTGGAGCCCTTGGGAAAATACGCCGGACTGGATGCGCAGAGTGCTCAGGCGATGATTTCGGGCACTTTGTTCATGCAAGTCGTGGGCGGTTGCTGTGGCATTCTTTTGGTGCGCAGGGTCTCTGAATTCAAACTCCTTGCGACGGCTGCCGTTCTATTGGGAGGAATTGCCGCGGGTATGTACTTCTCGGCTGACCAGGGTGCGAAAACGTTTCTGATCTTCAGTGGTCTTTTCGGCCTCGTTTATCTGGTACTCACGCCGTTTCAGGTCCGTATCGCATTGAGTCTGGATCCATCCGGGCGAGTTGCCGTGCTGGTTCCTGGTATGCAGTTGCTGGGTTGCGCCTTCGGGCCGTTAGTCGCTTCGCAATGGGTGGCGGGAGATTATGCTCAGCCCGTAGCGCTCGTCAGTTCTGGATTTTCCCTCTTGGCGCTGGTCCTTTTGGGGGGGCTACGAAGAACGACGCCGAGGCAGGAGGGTGGATTTGCCGGCAAGGTCGTTCTGATCGTCGGTGCATCCTCCGGCATGGGGCGCGGCCTCGCGGTACGTTTGGCGCAGGATGGCGCATTGGTGGCAGCTACCGCACGACGCCAGGAGCAGCTCCTTGAACTGCAACGCGAGATCACCGAGCAGAGCGGCAAGTGCAATGTGTGGGCGGCAGATGCCATGAACGAACAGGCTGCTGCCAAGGTGATTGCTGAGGTCGTAGCGCTCTACGGCCGCCTGGACGTAGTCGTGCTCAACGCGGGTGGCGCACCGGCGCTGGACATGCGCAAGATGCATGCCGGGCAAGTCACGGGCTATATGAGATCCAACTATGACGTAGTGGTTAATTACCTGTTCCCGGCACTGAGACAGATGAGTGAACAACGATCCGGTTTCGTCGTACAGACCAATTCGTTGGCGGGTTTTCTAGGTGTTACTCTCCAGGGGCCATACTGTGCCGCCAAGGGCGCGTTACGCCTGCTTATCGACACTTGTCGAATAGAGTTTGGCGAGAAAGGCATTCGCTTTCTCTCCCTTTACCCGGGCTTCGTTGCAACGGCTCAGACTGCAAGCGATGGCATGCCTGCGCCGTTGGAGATATCTGAGGCAGCTGCCGTTTCATACATGCTCAAAGCCATGCGCAGTAACCGTTGGGATTATCTTTTCCCCTGGTCCATGCGCTGGCTTATACGGCTCTCGAGGGTACTCCCCAAACCTGTCCTGCTCTGGGTATTGCGCCACGAATTGCCGCCGTTGTCGGAGGATATTCAGGTGGCGTCATCCGACTTGCAGGGCCAGCGGATAGCGAATCACCGCTAACCATCACAAGCCGCCCCCAGAGGGGGGGCGGCGACGGCTTCAGTCGAAAGCAGCGCAGCCCCCGACAACGCCATATTTCCGAGATGCATCAAGTGCCAATCGTTCATGCAGCCATCTATCGCGGAATATTACGTTATGGGCGCGACGATGATCGATTGCTTTATGAGGCAACCCATTAACGGTGAACCCTGTTGTTCAGACCCTGCTCAGGGTTCCTTGAAGACGATACAGGTCCAGGTTCGGCGTGGTGTAAAACGAACGGGAGGTGTGGGCGCCAAAGTCGTCGACGTGTACCACGGTGGCACCGTCAGCTTCTTGCCAGGAGATGAGGAAAATGTCGTTTGCAACTTCTTGCCAATCGTATTCGACTCTTCCTGTGGCCCCGGCTGAATCGCCGGCTGTAATGGTGTAAGTCATGTGCAGGCCATCTTCGTCGTAGTCATTGAGCGCAGCCAGTCCGTCATAATTGACTTCAACGGTCTGGCCCGCGAAGGGTGGCAGTAGCGGATTTATGGTCATGTAATGGCCTCGATAAATAGGGGAGGATCACATCTGGTGATCGGCAGCAAAGCGAGAATAAGAGCGCTTCGTCAAGCAGCCTGATGAAGGAGTGCGATCGACTGTGCACACGGATTCAGGGAATCGGCCTACGCCTTAGAAGGTCCCCGGATAGGCGCCACCGTCCAGCAAGAGGTTCTGCCCGGTGAGATAGCCTGCGTGGCGGCTGCACATAAACGCACACAGCGCACCGAACTCGTCAGCAGTACCGAACCTGCCGGCAGGGATGGCCCCGCGTTTTTTCTCCAGCGCCTGGCCAAGCGCCTGGCCGGCCGCATTGGCAGAGGCCTGAGTCGATTCGCGCAGGCGATCGGTGTCAAACAGCCCCGGCAGCAAGTTGTTGATCGTGACGTTATTGGAAACCAGCTGCGGCTGGCGCGCCAATCCGGCAATGAAACCGGTCAAGCCGCTGCGAGCGCCGTTGGACAGCCCCAATATGCCGATCGGCGCTTTTACCGCACCCGAGGTAATGTTCACAATGCGACCGAATCCGCGTTCAGCCATATTATCGACGGTGGCCTTGATCAGCTCGATAGGTGTGAGCATGTTGCCGTCAAGGGCGGCCATCCAGTCCTCGCGAGTCCAGTCGCGGAAGTCTCCCGGCGGCGGACCTCCGGCGTTGGTCACCAGAATATCGAGCACCGGACAGGCTTCCAGTGCCGCTTCGCGCCCGGCGACGGTGGTGATGTCGCCGACCACGGTTTTAACCGTGACCTTGCTGTTCAGCAGACGCAGTTCAGCGGCTGTGTCTTCCAGCGCCTGGGGATTGCGCGCAGTAATCACGACGTTCACTCCTTCCGCTACCAAGGCTTTGGCGCAACCTTTGCCAAGGCCTTTGCTCGCGCCACAGACCAGTGCCCAACGCCCTTCGATTCCAAGTTCCATGCTGACCTCTCTGAATGATTAAGTGATACGGCTACCAGGCTCAATCGAGTTGCGGCCCGTCATACCCCTCGACAATGATCAGATCAATGACGGAAATGGGCTGACGAATCTTCGCCGCGTCCTGATATTCCGGGGAGTTCCAGCAATCGATGGCAGCCTGATAACTGGGGAATTCAATCACCACGTTGCGCGCCCGACTCTGACCCTCCACCGTTTCGAATCGCCCGGCGCGAATGACAAACCGCGCGCCATACTTTTTGTAAGCCACGGCGTTGGCCGTGGCGTAGCGCTGATACTCCTGCAGATCACTGACGTCGACCCGGCCAATCCAATAACCCTTGGGCATAAATCCTCCAGTTCAATAGTGTTCGATCAATAGATAACGGTCAGTCGCCTACCGGCCCTTTGAGCAGCACCCAGTAGGCCAGTGCCGCGACCACTGCGACCACCGCACTGACCATGAAGGCCGTGGCGAAGGAGCCCGAGTGCTGAATGCTGAATCCGGTGACGATCGGCGCGATGGACCCGGCGATGTAACCGCCAAAATTCTGGATCGAGCCAAAGGAGGCGACCCGTCGTGTGGAGACAATGGTATTGGCGATCATCCAGGCCGTTGAACTGGCCAGGTTGATGCTGAACAACGCCAGACACAGCAGCACCACACTCAGGGTCAGACTGCTGCCAAACGACAGCGGCAGGGTGAACATGGCCGCGAGCAACAGGCCGGAAATGGCCGTCACCTTGCGGCTGCCCAACACGCTCATGCCGCGCTTGACCATGCGGTCGCAAATGCGCCCGGCGGCAATGGTGCCAAAGGCCCCGAACAGGTAAGCCAGCGAGACCACCCAGGCGGTTTTGTACAGGCCCAGGCCATGTTCGCGCTCGAAGTAACCCGGCAACCAGGTGAGGTGCAGCCAGAGCATATAGATGACGCCCATGAAACCCAGTACCGCGCCCCAGGTGCTGCGGTGCTGGAACAGGCTCAACCAGTCGGCAAACAGCGCCTTGCGCGGTGCCGGCTCAGCGTTTTTTTCGGCGACCCGGGCAACCTCCGGCGACGGTTGACCGCTGGCGGCCAGCTCGGTCAGGTACTGTTTTTTGCTCTTGTAGAACATCAGCCAGCACGTGGCCAGGACGATGCCGATAAACCCGGTGATGACGAACATCCCGCGCCAGCCGAAATTGATCATGAACAGCGTCAACAACGGCGGAGCCAGGCACGGCCCGATACATGTCGAGGACAGCACGATGCCGGTCGGCGTCCCGCGTTTCTCGGCCTCGAACCATTCCGACAAGGCCTTGGCCGCCGATGGGAACATCGGCGCCTCACCCACCCCCAGCAGGATCCGCAGGCCAATGAAGCCGGCAAAACTGTTCACCAGCCCGGATACCGATTGCGCAACGGACCAGGTCAGCAAGGCGGCGCCGAGAGAGATTTTACTGCCCAGTCGATCGATGATGATGCCCAGCGGCAACTGGGCGAACGCGTAGGCCAAGGAAAACGCTGACAGCAAGATGCCCATCTGCGACGGGCTGATCAGCATGTCTTTCTGGATCGAGGTATTGGCTATCGAGAGCGCGCTGCGATCCAGATAGTTGACGATGCCAATCAGCAACAACAACACCACGGTGATGCTCTGGTACTTCTTCAGGGACGAGGTCCGGGCACCACTATGCTCGAGACCTGCAACTTCGGTTGCGGATTCAGGGATCATATCAACACTCTTTTTATTGTTGTTCAGATGGGGGCGCGCCGACCGGCGCGATGTCCTTCAGGTGTGCCTTACATCGATTGTTCCAGCAGCAGTTGGTAGTCGTCAGCCGAAGCCTCGCTCCCGTTGGTATGACAAGAAGCTTTACCCATTATCAACGGCTACCCGAGAACCCTTGTCCATAGACTCGGAAGCAGTGTGCGGAAGTATATGCATGCTAAAGAAGGGGGCGGTATTGACAACAATCCATACCGGTATAACTAATACTCAAGTCCAATAAACAAGATGTCCGTGGGATCGAGCGGGCTCCACAGCTACAACGATTACCGGTCGCCGGTAGCTATGGAGAATCTGGCGGCGTGAAAACCGTTACTGATGCCCAGTGGCTAAAACAACGGAATGCTATAGCTCACGATCAATCGATTCTGATCCTGGTTGCGGGACGCTTCGCTGTTCGACTTGCCATTGCGCCAACCGAATCCAACCCCTTTGAGCGCACCGGACTGGAGTACGTAGTCCAGGCTGATATCTCGCTCCCATTCTTTCTGGTTATCACCGGATGTCGTCTTGATGTTATCCCCGCTGAGATACATGACCGACGCTTTCAAACCCGGCAGCCCCAAGGCTGCGAAGTCATACGCATACTGACCGAAGGCTGTGCGCTCGCCCGCGCGGGTGAAGGTCTGGATCAGGCGATCGGTATACAGGTAAAGACTGGCCCCACCGGCGCCTTTGTCCGGCAAGTTGCCCTGATTGAGCTGAGTGAAATTACTGCCATTGGAAACGCTTTGGTAACCCGCCGTAATCGCATGGGCACCCAAGGCGTAAATCAGCGCGGCACTCCAGGTTCGGTTGTCGATCTCGCCATCGCTGTCTTGGGTGTAGCCACTGATTCTGTAGCCCGAGGTGCCTGAGCTGTTTCTACCGGACGAGTCGGTCTTGAAGTAACGCAGGTCGGCTTTCAGGGATTGATTGTCCGAGATCGCCAGTGTGTGGATCAGGCCGAAAAACTGCTGGGTGTAATAGTCTTCCAGGTTGGCGTAGTAATACTGGACGGTCAGGTCCTTGGTGATTTTCCAGTCACCGCCAGCGAAGTCGAACGCGTTGCTTTCACGGGTACCGCCCGTGGCGGCCAGGCCGGTTTGATCGCTTGAACCCCGCCCCGTGGCGTGTTCAATCCGGCCACCCGTCAGGGTCAGGTCCTTGAACTCGCTCGAAGTGATTTGCCCGCCCTCGAATGTCTGCGGCAGCAGGCGTCCGTCGTTGGCCACCAGGATCGGCAGCTTCGGCATCAGCGTGCCCAGGCGCAGCTCGGATTTCGAGACCTTGACCTTGCCGGTCAACCCCAACCGGCTCCACTCATCGACGGCGCTGTTGTCGCTGTCCGAAGGAATCATCGAGCTGCCGACATGCCGTCCTTTGCCGCTGTCCAGGGTAACGCCCATCAAACCCAGCGCGTCGACGCCAAAACCCACCACGCCATCGGTGTAGCCCGACTTGTAGTCGAGCATGAAGCCCTGTGCCCATTCTTCGGTTTTCGAGGGGGCGGCCGAGCCGTCGCGGTTGTCATTGTTGAAGTAGAAATTGCGCATCCCCAGCGTGGCTTTGCTGTCACTCAGGAAGTCGGCCTGTGCCTGGGTGCTGAGTGCAATGGCACCCAGAGCCAGGGTTACAACGGTGTTCTTGTTGCTCATATGAAGCGCCCCTTGTTTTTGTAGTTGGAATTGAGAAGGGTGACTCCCGCCGTCACAGATGCGCTGTTGGCGGGAGCCTGCTGTTGGAATCAGATACCCAGTACGTTGGCGCCGATGCACGGGTCAATCCCGCGTTCCAGACGCCGCTGGTGCAAGATCACAGTGATCTCCATCGAACCGGTGGTGACTTCGAAATCCAGAATGTGGCCGCCATAGGCCTGGAACGTGGCGTCGCCGGCGACTCCGTGCATGTGGACCGAAGGCTGATCGTTCTTCCACGCCACCGAGCCGGTGATGCTGGCCATCTCGACGTTGCTGAAGGTCTTGGCGTCGAAGTCCTTTTTGTCCTTGTTCCAGAAACCGAACTTCACGTTGCCGAAACCGATCCCGCTGATCGAGGCGCTGGGGATCTTCTCGGCTATCGCCAGTTTGGTCAGTTCCTTGAACGCGTTGTCACCCGTGCGCAACACCATGAGGTAACCGGTGGGGGTCCTGGTGTAGCGGGGTGTGGCTTCAGTGGCACATTGCATGGGCGCTGTCGTCGCGGTGGGTGTGGTGTCGGCAACGGCCAGCTGAGTGCCTGCGGTATTGATCATCACGGCGGCAGTAACGGCCAGCAGCAGTCTGCAAAAGCGTTGTTTCGGGTGACGTTGAACGTGCATGAGTGTTCCTCTGTTTTTATTGTGGGTGCAGCGGTTTTGGGACGAGCGAATCCGATGCCTGTTGTTCACAGGCATGGAAGTTGTTGCTATCAGTGGGCGTTAGTTGAAGCCGCTGACTTACAGCGCTTCGCGGTGGCTGACGCCGTCAACCAGGCGGGCGATGCCCAGCGGATTGGCGTTTTTCAGGGCATCTGGCAGCAGGTTGTCGGGGCAGTTCTGGTAGCACACGGGGCGCAGGAAGCGATCGATCGCCAGGGTGCCGACCGACGTGCCGCGCGCATCCGACGTCGCCGGGTACGGTCCGCCGTGGACCATCGCGTCGCAGACCTCCACGCCCGTGGGGTAACCGTTGAACAATACGCGCCCGACTTTCTGTTCAAGCAGGGCCAGCACGTCGCTGACACTGCCGGCTTCGGTGTCTTCGATCATCAGGGTGGCGGTCAACTGCCCGCGCAGGCCGTGCAAGGCCTGCATCAACTCGGCGTGGTCGGCGACTTCGACGACGATAGTGGTCGGGCCGAATACTTCTTCCTGGAGCAATTGATCTCCGTTGATCAACAGGCTGACGTCGGCCTTGAACACTTGTGGCTGTGCCTGATTACCCTGTTGATCGGCGCCGGCCAGGTGCGTTATGCCGGGGTGGGCGCGCAGGTTGTCCAGGCCGTGGCAGTAGCTTTTCAGGGCACCGCTGTTGAGCATGGTGTGTGCGGGTTGTTCGTTCATCAATCCGGCAAAACGCTCAAGGAAAGCGCTGAATTGCGGCGAACGAATGCCCAGCACCAAACCGGGATTGGTGCAGAACTGACCCGCACCCAGTACCACCGAAGCGCTCAGCTCGGTGGCGATTTTGTCGCCGCGTGCTTTCAACGCTTCGGGCAACAGCAACACCGGGTTGATGCTGCTCATCTCGGCGAACACCGGGATCGGTTGCGGGCGTGCTGCTGCCATGTCACACAAGGCCCGACCGCCGCGCAACGAACCGGTGAAACCGACCGCCTGAATCACCGGGTGCTTGACCAGGGCTTCACCGACACTGCCGTAAAGCAGGCTGAAGACACCTTCAGGCATGCCGGTTTTTCGCGCGGCGCGAGTGATCGCATCGGCGACGTAATCGGCGGTCGCCATGTGCCCGCTGTGGGCCTTGAACACTACTGGGCAACCGGCGGCGAGGGCGGAGGCTGTATCGCCGCCCGCGGTTGAAAAGGCCAGCGGGAAGTTGCTGGCACCGAACACCGCGACCGGTCCGAGACCGGTGCGATATTGGCGCAGGTCCGGGCGGGGCAGCGGTTGCCGGTCCGGCAGCGCACAGTCGATGCG
>NZ_JBGLYV010000250.1:0-427 GCF_047304225.1 Pseudomonas sp. Pseusp3
GGCAGGCTGCCGGAGCTCTGGCCTTCGGCGATGGTGATGACCTTGCCGCTGTCGAGGGTCACGGTGACCGGACCGTTCTGCGCGGTGACCGGTTGGCCCTGGGCATCGGTCAGGGTCGCGGTGTAGGTGATGGTGCCGTTTTCGTCCACGCTCGGGGTGGCGGTCAGGGTCACGGTAGTGGAGTCGTTGACGTCGTTGACCGTGGTGGTCACTGGCGTTTTCACCGGATTGATCGCTTCGAGGTTGCCACCGTCGGCCGATTTAATCGACTCAGTAACGGTGGTTGGCCCTTTGTAAGCGTCGTTGCCGACGGTGACCGGCAGGCTGCCGGAGCTCTGGCCTTCGGCGATGGTGATGACCTTGCCGCTGTCGAGGGTCACGGTGACCGGACCGTTCTGCGCGGTGACCGGTTGGCCCTGGGCATCGG
>NZ_JBGLYV010000251.1:0-402 GCF_047304225.1 Pseudomonas sp. Pseusp3
GGAGGTTCCGGAGGTGGTGGTCACGGTGGTGACGGCGGTGGCGGCCATGGAGAGGGAGGCGGCCATGGTGGTGCTGCAGGCCATGGCGGTGACGGCCATGGTGCTGACGGTCATGGAGGTCCAGGGCGCGGCGATGCCGACCATGGTATGGCCGGGAACCGCGGCCCAGGCAATGCGCGGGACAATGCGCGAGACAATGACGACGACAACGACAACGCCGCCGATGCAGCCAGGAACGACGCCAATGCGGCCAGGAACGCTGCCAGAGCTGATGCGGATGCAGCCAGGGATGCTGCCAGAGCTGCTGCGGATGCGGCCCGGGACGCCGCCAGAGCTGATGCGGACGCAGCTCGGGACGCTGCAAGAGCTGCTGGCGTAGTGGGCGCCGATGCAGCCCGGGAC
>NZ_JBGLYV010000252.1:0-397 GCF_047304225.1 Pseudomonas sp. Pseusp3
GAACACCTCCACTCAGCCTGCCGAGGGGGCGGGTGGATCAAGATCAAGAGCGGCAGGCGAGCTAACGCTCGGCCTGTGGTGTGGTGAAGAGCGTCTGTGTACGCCGATCTGCTTTTGCTCTGCTCTGCTCTGCTTTTCTGTAGGAGCGGGCTTGCCCGCGATGGTCGTCAACGATGACGCGGGCTGTCTGAATGCCCGCGGTGTCCCGGCGTTTTTAGCGAGCAGGCTCGCTCCTACAGGGGAACGCGTTCAATTGCGACCAGGTCGGCCGGTAGGCCGCCTCGCTTTGGCTTTGGCTTTTGATCTTCTTGCCCCCTCGTGAGGCCGAGCGCAGGTTCTGCGCAGTGGGCAACCCGGCATGGATGCCGGGTTAGCCGCGTACGGCCATGGATGGCCG
>NZ_JBGLYV010000253.1:0-395 GCF_047304225.1 Pseudomonas sp. Pseusp3
GGCAGAAGCTGCGGCGCCAGTGGCCACGGCGCCCGAGGCAGCTCCGGCGCCGGCCGAGAAACCTGTCGAGGCGACACCGGTCGCCTCCGACGATCAGAAATTCAATGAGTTGCTGACCAATCCTGTGCTGCTGGGCTTGGTGGGTGGCGGTGCGGTGATTCTGCTGCTCTTGCTGCTGTTGCTGGCGCGCCGCCGCAAAGCCCAGCAAGAAGCCGAGAAACATATGCGCATGGCGCGTGCCTTGGCCGAAGAACAGCCGTTCTCGGCCGATCTCGATTTGCCGGAAAGCAGCTTCGAAGGCCTGGAAGTTCCGCCGCCGAGCGTGAAGCTGGCGACTGCACCGACGCCTGCTCCCGCGCCAGCGCCGGTGGTTGCCCCGGTCGTGATGACCACGC
>NZ_JBGLYV010000254.1:0-393 GCF_047304225.1 Pseudomonas sp. Pseusp3
GCCCAAACCTACCCCGCGGCCCCCCCCCCCCCCCGGGGTTTTCGGGCTTTAACCCCCCCAACGCCCCCCCAAACAGGGCCCGCCGCGATCGGACATCCCTGGCCGTACGCGGCTAACCCGGCATCAATGCCGGGTTGCCCACTGCGCAGAACCTCCACTCGGCCTCTCGAGGGGGCAAGAAGATCAAAAGCAAAAGCGAGGCGGCCTACTGGCCGGCCTGATCGCAATTGAACGCGTTCCCCTGTAGGAGCGAGCTTGCTCGCTAAAAACGCCAGGACACCGCGGGCATTCAGGCAGCCCGCGTCATCGTTGACGACCATCGCGAGCAAGCTCGCTCCTACAGGGCCGAGCGTTAGCTCGCCTGCCGCTCTTGATCTTGATCCACCCGCCCCC
>NZ_JBGLYV010000255.1:0-381 GCF_047304225.1 Pseudomonas sp. Pseusp3
TGGGCATCGGTCAGCGTCGCGGTGTAAGTGATGGTGCCGTTTTCGTCCACGCTCGGGGTGGCGCTCAGGGTCACGGTGGTGGTGTCGTTGACATCGGTGACCGTGGTTTCTACCGGGGTCTTCACCGGGTTGATCGCTTCGAGGTTGCCACCCACCGCGTCCTTGATGGATTCGCTGACAGTGGTTGGCCCCTTGTAAACGTCGTTGCCGACGGTGACCGGCAGGCTGCCGGAACTCTGGCCTTCGGCAATGGTGATCACCTTGCCGCTGTCCAGCGTCACGGTCACCGGACCGTTTTGCGCGATGACCGGTTGGCCTTGGGCATCGGTCAGCGTCGCGGTGTAAGTGATGGTGCCGTTTTCGCTCACCGATGGGGTTGCA
>NZ_JBGLYV010000256.1:0-355 GCF_047304225.1 Pseudomonas sp. Pseusp3
CACCTCCGCTCAGCCTGCCGAGGGGGCGGGTGGATCAAGATCAAGAGCGGCAGGCGAGCTAACGCTCGGCCTGTTGAGTGGTGAGGAGCGTGGGTGTACGCGGCCCTGCTTTTGCTCTGCTCTTCTCTCTTCTGTAGGAGCGAGCTTGCTCGCGATGGTCGTCAACGATAACGCGGGCTGTCTGAATCCCCACGGTGTCCTGGCGTTTTTAGCGAGCAGGCTCGCTCCTACAGGGGGAACGCGTTCAATCGCGATCAGGTCGGCCCGGAGGCCGCCTCGCTTTGGCTTTTGATCTTCTTGCCCCCTCGAGAGGCTTCGTTCCGGTTCTGCGCAGTGGGCAACCCGGCATGGATGC
>NZ_JBGLYV010000257.1:0-350 GCF_047304225.1 Pseudomonas sp. Pseusp3
CCACTTTTAACCAGTCAGCACGCGTTTTCGTTCGCGCCCATCGCGAGAAAGCTCGCTCCTACTGTCGATGGTGTTTATCCAGGAAAAACCTGGCCCTTTGTAGGAGCGAGCTTGCTCGCGATGGACTAAAGAACGCCACGTTTAACCAGTCAGCACGCATTATCGTTAGCACCCATCGCGAGCAAGCTCGCTCCTACAGTCGATGGTGTTTATACAGGAAAAAACCGGCCCTTTGTAGGAGCGAGATTGCTCGCGATGGACTAAAAGGCGCCGCGTTTAACCAGTCAGCACGCGTTATCGTTAGCGCCCATCGCGAGCGAGCTCGCTCCTACAGTCGATGGTGTTTATCC
>NZ_JBGLYV010000258.1:0-345 GCF_047304225.1 Pseudomonas sp. Pseusp3
GGGTTACTTGGAAGAGCGGAGCGCCGCCCGGCCCCAAGTAACCAAGGGCTCTTGCCCCTGACGTTCGGTGCCTCGCCCAGGCTCGGCATACCCTCGCTCCGGTCCTGCTCCGTGGGCCCGCCGCGATCGGCCATCCATGGCCGTACGCGGCTAACCCGGCATCCATGCCGGGTTACCCACTGCGCAGAACCGGAACGAAGCCTCTCGAGGGGGCAAGCAGATCAAAAGCCAAAGCCAAAGCGAGGCGGCCTACCGGCCGGCCTGATCGCAATTGCACGCGTTCCCCTGTAGGAGCGGCCGAGGCAGGGGCAAAACCCCCGCCCACCCCCGCCGTAAGGGCGCCCC
>NZ_JBGLYV010000259.1:0-342 GCF_047304225.1 Pseudomonas sp. Pseusp3
TCAGGGTGTATGCGTTGCCCTGATGGGTTCTGTGTAGGAGCGAGCCTGCTCGCGATGGACGTTAACGAAAACGCGTGTTCATTGAATGAACGCAGCGTTCTTGAGTCCATCGCGAGCGAGCTCGCTCCTACAGGTGAGCAGCTTCAATTCGCGAAGACCATGGTGAAAGAAGGCGCGCCAGCAACCGACCGTAAAGAAACTGTTCAGGGTGTATGCGTTGCCCTGATGGGTTCTGTGTAGGAGCGAGCCTGCTCGCGATGGACGTTAACGAAAACGCGTGTTCATTGAATGAACGCAGCGTTCTTGAGTCCATCGCGAGCGAGCTCGCTCCTACAGGTGAGC
>NZ_JBGLYV010000025.1:0-69935 GCF_047304225.1 Pseudomonas sp. Pseusp3
GGGTATACGCAGTGGGGCGGGCTGTGGAGCATCGTACTTTGCATGGTGCTGTACATGGGCGTCACCGGGTTGCTTGGGGCCAATTGCACGGCGAGTCTGATGAGCATGTTCCCGAGGCAGGCAGGGGCGAGTGTCGCCCTGGGTATTTCCGTGCAATTCGCTACCGGGGCGCTGGCCAGTCTGTGGGTCAGTCGCCTGGCCGATGGCACCTCATGGCCCATGTGCCTGGTGGTGGGAAGCTGCGGGCTTGGCTGTCTGGTTGCGTATGGCATCTCGATCCGCGCGCCTGTCAATCCGGTCGCTGCGCGGGATGAAGTGAGTACTCCGCTTCAACCTTGACTTCAACATGCTGGGGCAACGGCAAATACTGGATGGCAAGGCATCTGAGAAGTAATGACCTGAGACGGCGGCAGAACACTTTCGGGCGTCGTGAAGGAGGAAGTAATCGGTGAATAGCGCTTAGAAGCACGCTTCCAGGATTTGCTTCTGGATCCAGACAATGATTTACCTCTGCGTATCAGGTGGGAGAGCTACTCGATACTGAATGTCCGAAGCCGGAGAAGATTCCCGGATCCGCATGATTACATCCCTCAAATTTCGGGAAAATACTTCCGGGTACCAAGTGACACATATGGGAGCAGTTCAATCCTGATGCAGTATTTAACAAGTAGGTCATGTCAGATGTTCATAAGCCGCTCGCAGGACTACTGCTGCTGACCAGATGCTTTTGAAATGAATGCGGCTGTTCATCGATTCCTGTTCATGGCTGCCGACTTTCTGGCGCATAGCCGCGAAATCAGCAAAGGCTGGGCTGGGAGAGGGGAACTGCTCATGGACGGGTACCTTGATGGCTCAGATACATAGCCAGCGTCAGTGCCTGTCCATCATGGGATAGAAAGGTGGCCGCACCCTCGGCCGCACTTTTTGCAGAGGGAACCAGGCGCTCGAACATTCTTCGCTCGTACTCTGCTACGGCGTTGTTGCATTGGCGACGTTCGATCAGCAAGTGGGCAAGCTCAGCGGCATCGAGCATGGCGTTGTTCACTCCGTCGCCGCCAAAAGGTGACATCACATGAGCTGCATCGCCGATCAAGGTCAATCCAGGGCGGCGTACCCAAGAGTGGCCCACCGGCAAGGCGAAGATCGGGCGAACGGCAAACTCATCGCTGCTGGCCCGGAACAGATTCAGAATCTCTTCGGAATACCCGGCGAACTCTTGAACCAGGCCTTCGCGCACTGCGGACACCGAGGTGAAGTCAAACCGTTTCTCCACCCACCCCATCGGAACGCGAAAGATTGCATACCCACGGACATGTGAGTTGCCATTTCGCTGGACTATGAGGGCTTTGCCATCACCTTCTACATTCAACATGCCGCGGCCCACCAACAAGGCCAACTCTGGATGCGAGCGGTCGATATCATTGATGCCAAACTCTACAAAGCACAGTCCACTATATTGCGGCTCGTACGTCGAGACGAAAGGGCGCACGCGCGACCAAGTGCCATCCGCACCGACCACCCAATCAAAAGGGCCCTCGTTCCCGTGGCCGAACGACAGGTTCCAGCAACCTTCTCCGGCGTCCTCCAGGCCCAGCAACGCACAGTTCCAGCGAACCATCGACGGTGGCAAGGAGTCCAGGAGCAGGGATCGCAGTGCCGTGCGATCCACTTCGGGTCGATTGCCGCCGCTAGCGTTCTGATCATCGAAAAGCACCTGCCCGTTCCTGGCCAGGAGTCGTGTGCCTTGATCATCGTAGCGAGCGATGGCTTGAAATGCATCGCTCAATTCAGCGCGCTCAAGAGCCAGCAAACCCGAGTCCTCGTGCAGATCCAGCGAGCCACCTTGGGGGCGTGAAAGCGGGTGCACCTCCTGCTCGTAAACAGTAGCGGCAATACCATGCAGGTAAAGGATGCGCGCCAGCGTGAGTCCGCCGGGGCCAGCGCCGATGATCGCAATACGTGGATTTGAATGCATGAAGGATAGCCATTAACATAGGTACCTATACAATTAATATAGGTGCCTATGCATGTCAACTGTGCCCGATTCGAATCCCATGAAGCTGATCGGTCAGGTGTCCAGGACTTTTTCGCGCCTGGTCGATACACCGCTACGCGAACTTGGCCTTTCTGTCGGCCAGTTACCTGTATTGGTCACGCTCAAGAACGTCGGCGCCATATCACAGGGAGAGTTGGCCCGCATCGCTCGTGTCGAGCAGCCCAGCATGGCGCAACTGCTCAGCCGTATGGAGCGTGATGAGTTGGTGCAACGTGTGCTTGATCCGGCAGACGGGCGCAGCCGGCTGATCTCGCTGTCGGCACAGGCAACCCGTCAGTTGCCCAAAGCCAAACGCGTGATGGATCAAACATGCAGCCAGGCGCTGGACGGTTTGAGTGCTGACGAACAAGCGCTGTTGCACGAACTGTTGCTGAAGGTAGATGCCAATCTAAACCGGGCCCTGGAACAAATGCAGAAAGGGAGTAAATAGGGGGGCTTGCCTTCAAAGGCTTTTGTGGCAAGTGACAGGGCGCAGGCGTTCGCAGGACCGGATGCCAGTGGAAGTCCCAGTGTTGCCTAGGGTAGGGGCAGGATGTATCGCGACGGCGTGTCGCGATTTTTGAAGTACTGCACGGCAAAATCGACGAAGGTCTTGACGCGTAACGGCAGCTTTTTGCCGCCCTCGGTCAACAGGTGAAACCCGGTGCTGGGGCATTGATAGTCTTCAAGCAGCGGGACCAGCCGTTTGGCCTGTATGTCGTCCGCCACCTCCCAGACCGATTTCCAGATGATCCCCAAGCCTTGAACGCCCCATTGGCGCAAAGTGAAACCGTCATTGGCCAGCCGATTGCCCTTGACCTGAATTGTGGTCGGCACGCCCTTGTCCATGAATTTCCACCGATCAAGTGTGAAATCCGCACTCAGGTGTACCAGGCAGTTGTGATGCTGCAGGTCTTCAGGGCTGAGCGGTGCGCCGTGCTGCTCAAGATACTGTGGAGAACAGCAAACTATGTGGCGGTCCACTCCAAGAGAGCGGGCGATAAGTGAGCTGTCCGGTAGGTCGCCAAACCTGATCGCAATGTCCGAGCCGGACTCGACAAAGTCCAGTACGCGGTCGGTGAGAAACAGGCGAATTCGGATATGGGGATTTTCGCTGATGAAACTATCGACCAGTTGGCTGATCCACTGCCGACCCAGATCGGTAGGGCACGTCAGGCCGATAGTGCCCAGCAGATCGCTGTGGCCGTTTTTGATGATGCTGTCGAGGGTGTCGACCTCTTCGAGAATTTTCTGGGAGTTTTCAAACAGCAACTGTCCTTCGGCGGTAGGGCTCAAGCTTCGGGTATTGCGCTTGAGCAAGCGCAATCCATAGAAGTCCTCCATTGCCTTGAGTCGACCACTCATGGCCGCTGGCGACAGGCCCATTTGCCGACCCGCCGTTGAAAGCGACCCTGTCTGAACGACGAGGCGAAACAGCCGCATGTCCTGCAATCGATCGACCATGGGGATTTCACCTCGTGAAAGTTACTTTTTACTGTTAGCAAAGTATCAGCCAATTATTCAGTAAAAACCATCTAATCAAAGAGACAACAGATAAGTTGAGCAAGTACGCAAGCGCTTTGGAATAGGGGTTTGAGGACACCTGTGAAGTGAATTCAAATATGTTTGTTGTCTGGTTCATCCTTCAGTTTTAGTGAAGAGTCAATTTCCTAAAATCGAATAGAAAAGTTCGGTTGATTGTTAATAATGCAAGCCAGTGCCTGTGAGTCACAATAAAAAGAGGGTTTATGCTATGCGTGTTCAATATCAAGAGGCCGCCCCTTCGATAGACCTGGCCGGTCAGTTCAAATTGGCAATGGGCCGCTTTGCCTCTTCTATAACCCTGATCACCACACTTGATGACGATGGTCAGCCCCATGGCTTGGCTGCGACTGCGTTTTCCTCGGTGTCGATGGATCCTGCGTCGGCCCTGATCTGTGTTAATCGCAGCGCCAGCGCCTCACCGATCATCAAGCGTTCCGGTCTGTTCTGCGTGAACATGCTGCAAAGTCAGCACGAACCGATCTGCAAAATATTCAGCCAGCCCGATCTGCGCGAACGACGTTTTGTCGAGGGTGATTGGCGCACGGGTGTTCACGGTATTCGTTACCTGGCCGACGCCCAGGCGGCGATCTTTTGCGAAGTGGTGCAGGAGATTGAACACGGTACGCACACGGTGATTATCGGCAACGTCATTTATGTCATCACTCAACCTCTGGAGGAGCCACTTCTATACATGGGAGGGCGCTATAGGGAACTGGGTCGTTAATTCGTAGTTATCACGTGCTGCTCGATCTTATAACAATTACATAAGAAGTGGATGTGGGTATGAATAATCAGTTGTTGGCAAAAACAAGACTACCCGGGGCGATTCCAAAGTGGGTCGGCTTGGATAACAGTGTGGCGGGGCCGATGGTCGGGCTTTTATTGTTATGTGCAGTATTAACCTTCTTCACCGATAGTTTTCTGACCTTGAGCAACCTGCTCAATGTGCTAGATCAAGTGACGGTGCTGGGCATCATGGCGCTGGGCATGACGCTGGTGATTCTCATCGGTGGCATCGACTTATCCGTGGGTGCAGTGCTGGCAGTGGCGATCATGGTCATGAGCTGGCTCGAACAGGTTCTCGGCCTGTCGATGTGGGTGGCCATGCTCGGGGCGATCGCCGTTGGTGCAGCGTGCGGTTCGACCACGGCCTTGCTGGTGGTTCGGGCAGGCCTTCCATCATTCATTGCGACGCTGGCGATGATGTCCATCGCCCGTGGCCTGGCCTATATGGTCACGGACGGCGCGCAAGTCAGCGGATTCCCGGAATGGTTCAGCAACCTCTCGGTTATCCGTTACGGCGGCGTGCTGTCGCTGACCGTAAGTTGCTTCGTGGTGCTGGCGCTGGTGTTCTGGTTCGTTCTCAAGTTCACGGTGGCCGGCCGCAGTCTGTATGCGATCGGCGGTAGTAGCAAAGTGGCCAAGCTCGCGGGTATCCGGGTCAAGGGTTACACCAGTGCGGTGTACATCATCTCCGGCATTTGTGCGGCCTTGGGCGGCATCATCATGACGTCTCGCCTGGACACTGCCGGTGCCGGCGCGGGTGTCGGCTATGAACTGGATGTGATCGCTGCCGTGGTGATTGGCGGTGGCAGCCTCAAGGGCGGCGCGGGGAGCGTGGTCGGCACGATCATCGGCGTGTTGATCATCGGCGTTTTGCGCAACGGCCTGAACCTGGCCGGCATTTCACCCTTCGTACAGCAAGTGGTCATCGGCGCGGTGATCGCCTTCGCGGTGATGCTCGATTTGCTCAAGCGCAAGGCTGACTGATCTCGGGCCATTGACTAGAACCGGCATCGTTCCACGCACAATAAAAAGGAAAAAAACATGAACCTGTCTGCTTTTTCGCTTCGTTTTCTGTGGTTGCCACTGCTGGGCTGCCTGATGTCGGCCGGTGTTTACGCACAAAGCAAACCTACGGACGAAATCACCGTCGGGATGTCGATCCCGAGCCTGCAATGGGTGTTCTACCTGATGGTCCGTGACGGCGTCATGGAACAGGCCAAGACCCTCGGCATCAAGAATGTGCTGGTGGCTGATGCTCAGGCCGATCCCGCGCGCCAGGTCAGTCAGATTCAGGACATGTTGAGCAAAGGAATCGATGTGCTGCTCTACACCGCGACCGGTAGCGCCG
Source organism: Pseudomonas sp. Pseusp3 (assembly GCF_047304225.1). Taxonomy (NCBI): domain Bacteria; kingdom Pseudomonadati; phylum Pseudomonadota; class Gammaproteobacteria; order Pseudomonadales; family Pseudomonadaceae; genus Pseudomonas; species Pseudomonas sp. Pseusp3. Next base: position 5,715 of record NZ_JBGLYV010000025.1, read on the forward strand.
CTTCGGCCGTGCCGGTACGCCTGGCGCGACAGCAGGGTGTGCCGGTGATCTGCATTGACAACTTCCCGAAAAACGTCGAGTGCGACGCCTACATCTCCACCGACAACCTGGCCGCTGCGGGAGAGCTGGCCCGGCAAATGATCAAGTTGACGGGGGGCAAGGCTGAAATCGGCCTGCTGCAAGGGACTCTTGGCGATTCCACTGAAGTGGCCCGGGCCAAAGGCCTGGATGCGGTGTTGTCCGAGGCTCCGGAGATGAAAATCATTGACCGCAAACCGACTGACTGGCTACAGGACAACGGCTTCAAGGTCGCCCAGGACATGCTGCAAAAGAACCCGAAGATCAACGTGTTCATCGGTCGCTCCGATGCGCCGGCGCTCGGTGCGGCTCAGGCGGTAAAGGTAGCCAATATCGATCACAAGGTCTGGGTGTTCGGTTATGACGGTTTGCCATCTGCTCTGGAAGCGATTCGCGATGGAAAACTGGACATGACCATCACGCAACAAGCTGTGGAAATGGGGCGCTCCGCATTGCGTACCGCCGTCGATCTGCAGCAAGGCAAACAGGTGACCAAGACGCAGCTATTGCCGGCCTTCGTCACCACCCGGGAAAACGCAGCCGCCTTCCTCGAGCAGCATCCTTGAGAACGGTGAAGGGAGGGCAAGTCATGAGTGCGATCAATACCGCCCGGGAGCCGTTATTCCGCGCGAGCAACATCGGCAAGTCATTCAACTCGGTCAGGGTGCTGGAAGATATCAGCCTCGATATCGGCTATGGAGAAGTGGTGGCGTTGCTGGGGGAAAACGGCGCGGGAAAATCGACCTTTTCCTCCATCGTCGCCGGCGCACTGACACCGTCCAAAGGCTCGATGTTCCTGGCTGGTGAACCTTATGCGCCAACCGGGCCGGGAGCCGCCATGGCGCTGGGGATCAACATGATCCATCAGGAAATCCACCTGCTGCCTGACTTGAGCGTGGCGGAGAACGTTTTCCTCGGTCATCTGCCCACCCGCGACGGCATCATCGACCGTAAGACAATGTTCCGTGAAACAGAGAAGCAACTACGCCGCCTGGGTCTGGATATTTCGCCGGATACACCGGTGCGGCAACTGAAAATCGCCGCCCAGCAACTGGTGGAAATCGCCCGGGCCCTGACGCTCAACTCGCGTCTGTTGATTCTCGACGAGCCGACCGCAGCCCTGGGCAAGGACGAAACCGACCTGTTGTTCAAGCAAATCGAGGAACTGAAGAAGGAGGGTGTGTCCTTCATCTACATCAGTCATCGCATGGATGAAATTGCCCGGATCGCCGACAAGGTCGTGGTCATGCGCGATGGTCACCTGATCGCGCGTCACGACAGCGGCACGGCCGATGTCGGTGTCCTGGTGTCGCAGATGGTGGGGCGCCCGATCGACCGTTTGTTTCCGGAGTTGCCGGTCCCCGGGGATGCGGTGGTATTGAGCGTCGAGCAGCTGTCGGACAAGGCGGGGCGCTTTCAGGATGTGTCTTTTTCAGTGAAGGCCGGGGAGATTTTTGGCATTGCCGGCATCGTCGGCGCCGGTCGAACGGAACTGGTTCAGGCGATAGCCGGGTTGAGTGCATTGAGCCAGGGCAGGGTGATGCTGGGGGATCGATCACTGCCGGCCAATAACGTGCTGGCGGCGATCCATGCCGGCGTCGTGCTGATCCCGGAGGACCGCAAATCCGAAGGCGTGGTGCTGAGTCAGACGATTGCCGAAAACCTGGCCTACTGCAATCTGGATAGCCTCAGCTCCTGCGGTGTCATGGCCAACCACCGGGTAGCGGCATTCGCCCGTGAACGCATTGCGACGCTGGGGATCAAGGGCGTGGCGGGGCAGATGCTCGACAAGTTGTCCGGCGGCAACCAACAGAAAGTGGTGATCGCCAAATGGATCGCGCGCAATCCGAAAGTCATCATCCTCGATGAGCCGACCCGAGGCATCGACATGGGAGCACGCGCGGCGATTTACGAGCTGATCATCAATCTGGCTAAAACCGGGGTGTCGGTGATTGTCGTGAGTTCCGACCTGGAGGAGGTCATCGGTCTGTCCCATCGTGTGATGGTCATGGCGCGCGGCTGTTCCCAAGGCATCCTGCATCGGCCGCAGATTGCCCCCGACAGCATCATGACCCTGGCCACCGCGTGATGACGGGCATTAATCGAGGAGGATCAAACATGTCGGACCCGTACCAGGCGCTGGCGTATCGACCCTTTGCCGAGTTGCTGGATTTGTCCGGAAAAACCGCGGTCGTTACCGGCGGCAGCAGCGGGATCGGCTTCGCCATCAGTCGGCGTCTGGCCGAAGCAGGGGCCAATGTACTGATCGGCAGTCTGGCGCCGGAACGCAGCAGTGAGTTGATCGAGGCCGGTTTTTCCGTGGCCTTTCACGCCACCGATGTCAGTCGCCCGGATGATATTCAAGGGCTGGCGGACACCGCGATCGAGCGTTTCGGTGGCCTGGATATCTGGATCAATAACGCTGGCGTCTACCCGCTCAAGGCGATTGATGACATCGATGCGGGGTTCTGGGACGGACTGCACGCTATCAACACGCGCGCGGTGTTTCTGGGTGCTCAGGCCGCACAACGGCAGATGCGCCGGCAGAAAAGCGCCGGGGCGATCGTCAATCTGTCGTCGATCTGCGGTCACCGTCCCATGGCCAATCACTGCACCTATGACGCCTCCAAGGGTGCGGTACTGGCCATGACCCGAAGCTTGGCGAAGGACTTGAGTGCCTTCAACATCCGGGTCAATTCGATCTCGCCAGGCTTGACCGCGACACCGGGCAACCTGGAGCCGGAACTGCTTGAGCAGCACCGGCAGAACAACGTGTTGGGCAGCATCGGCCTGGGCCGGGCGGCCGAACCCTGGGAGATCGCCGATGCTGTGCTGTTCCTGGTTTCGCCGCTGTCGTCCTATGTGACAGGCATCGATTTGCTGGTGGACGGCGGCTGGTTGCTGCACGGAAGTTGAATCGCAAACAAAGCATTTGAGGGTGAGTTGCACGCGCTGATGTAACGCGTCACTTGCCCCGGATATTTAACCCATTCCTTGAACGTTGCGACTTGCAGCGCCGGCACTGGCACGCCTGCAAAACGAGCGCTCGTCATGAAAACGGTGTGCAGCGAAACAGTTTCGCAGTGCACCGGTCACTGAAAACAGCAGGAGAACGACATGAAACTCGCCATGTTCATGCAGCCACTTCATCACAAGGGCTGGGACTATCACGAGATGTACGATCAGGACATCGCGTGTGCTGTCCATGCCGACAGCGTCGGTTTTGATGAGCTTTGGGTCGGTGAACATACGTCACAGCGCACCGAACCGATCACCAACGCGCTGCAATTTCTGTCCACCCTGATTCCGCTGACCCAACGCATGAAACTGTGCACCGGCGTGCTGAATCTTCCGCACCATTTCCCGGCGCGAATCGCCGCCGATGCCGCGATGTTCGACCACATGTCCAAGGGGCGTTTCATCATGGGTATCGGCCCGGGTGGGCTGGCTTCCGACTTCGAGGTGTACGGCAGCAACGGCAAGGATCGTGGGCAGATGATGGTGGAGTGCTACGAGATGATCCGTGCGATCTGGAACTCGGGCGCGCCCTATGATTTTTCCTCGCAACACTACCAGGTCAACCTCAAGGATGCGGTGCACCACGAACTGGAAATCGGCTACATGCCGACGCCATTCCAGAAGCCGTTTCCACGGGTGGCAACCACGGCCATGAGTCCGTTTTCCGGCACCGCAAAACTCGCGGGCGCCAAGGATTGGGACCTGATGTCTGCCAACTTCAACCCGACGGCAACAGTGGCTTCCCATTGGCAGGCTTACTGTCAGGGCGCGCAAAGTGCCGGGATCAAGGCCGATGCCAATAATTGGCGCGTGGCCCGTTCGGTGTTCGTCGCGGACTCCCAGGCCCAGGCCGAAGACTATCTGGCGCAAGAGAGCTGCACGCTAAGGCGCTACTTCGACTACATGATCGACAACCTGGCCACCAACCATTACACCAAGATCTTCAAGACCCGCCCCGACATGACCGACGAGGAAGTGACGGTCGACCACTGCATCAAGGAAATGGTGATTTACGGCGACGTGAATTCCGTCACCGAGCAACTGGTGGCGTTCAGTGAGCAGACCGGGCCGTTCGGTACGCTGATGACCACTTTCCACGAGTGGGACGACGAAGCGCTGTGGCGGCGCTCGATGCAACTGACCGCGCAGCAGGTCATGCCGTGCCTCAACGACTACATGACGCCACGCTTGAAAGCGCAGTAATCGCCCGATTGCGCTGGGCTTATGTGCGGCCGCATCACGGATGCGGCCGAAACTCTGGTAATGCGCCTGGATACGACATATGACTGATTTGACAGATTTCCGCGATAGCGCGGAGCACGCTTTTGAACTGACCGAGAAGGAGTTGGCTCGACTGCGGGAAAAAGCCCAGTTCATTCGCCTGGAAACCATCCGGTTGATCGAGATCGCCAAGGTCGGCCACTACACTTCGGTGTTCTCCGCCGCCGAGTTGTTCGCCGCGTTGTATTACGACGTGATGGACCTGCGATTCGCCGAGCCCAAATGGCCCGACCGCGATCGTTTCATGATGGGCAAGGGGCATGCGGCCGTCGGGTTGTTTCCGGTGTTGGTGGAGTGGGGCTTCTTCGCCAAAGAAATCCTCGACAACTACACGCGCCTGGGCAATCCGCTGGGCGACCATCCTGATATGCGCAAAGTCCCAGGTGTGGATTTCTCCTCCGGTTCCATCGGTCATGCTCTGTCCGGCGGGCTGGGCATGGCCCTGGCCGGGCGGATGCTGGGCAAGACGTTCACCACTTACGTGATGCTCGGCGACGGCGAAATGCAGGAAGGCCAAGTGTGGGAAGCGGCGCTGTCGGCGGCCCACCATAAAACTGCAAACCTGGTGGCGATCATCGACCGCAATGGCTATCAGCTTGACGGTAATGTCGATGACGTCATCGGTATCGAGCCGCTGGCGGACAAGTGGATTGCATTCGGTTGGGAAACCCATGTGGTGGATGGTCATGATCTGGCCGCAGTCACGAGCCTGTTGCGTCGCCTCAAGGCCGACACGACCCGCACACAACCGGTGTGCATCATCGCCAATACGGTCAAGGGCAAAGGGGTTTCCTACATGGAAACCGAGCCGGGTTGGCACCTGGGGTATCTCGATCCCGAAGATGCGCAACGTGCTATCGACGAAATCAAAAGCAAGGTGATCTGACTCATGAATACCGCACCTCTGTCGAACAACTCCTGGCAATACCGGGAACTGAACAGCCAGACACCGAGCTTGAATGCCTTGTCGGATGCCTTGATCGAACTGGTCGAACGGGGCGAGCCGGTCGTTGCCGGTACCGCTGACCTTCAATACTCCAACGGTCTGTCAAAATTCGCCGAACTGCATCCAGAGAAATTCGTGCAGTTTGGTATTTCCGAACAGAACATGGTGTCTGCCGCCGCCGGGATGGCGGCAGTAGGCATGAAGCCGTTCGTGGCGACCTTTGCATCCTTCCTGCCATTGCTGTGCTGCGAGCAGATCCGCATGGACGTGGCGTACTCCGCCTTGCCGGTGCGCCTAATCGGCCACCACGCGGGGATTTCCCTGGGCTTTTACGGCACCTCGCACCACGCCACCGAAGACCTGGCGATCATGCGTTCGATTGCCGATATCACGGTAGTTGCTCCCGCCGATGGCAATCAACTCAAGGCTGCGATTCTCGCTTCGGCCAACTATCCGCAACCGATCTACTTTCGCATCCAGCGCGGGCGTGATCCGGTGGTGTACGAAACCGTTCCCGATTTTGTCTTCGGCAAGGCAACCGTGCACCTGACTGGCGATGAACTGACCATCATCGCGACCGGTTCCACGGTTCACCCCGCCCTAGAAGCGGCGCGAGCCTTGAATGCCGCCGGGCGCTCGGTAGGCGTGATCGATATGACCACCATCAAGCCATTGGACCGTGAGGCGGTACTGACCGCCGCGCGCAACAGCCGGTCCATTCTTACCGTTGAAGAACACAACATCATTGGCGGTCTGGGTGGCGCCGTGTGTGAAGTGATCGCGGAGGAGGGCATTGGGGTGAAAGTGCGACGTCATGGAATTTACGACGAGTACAGCCTCATTGCGCCGCCGACTCACCTCTATCGGCATTACCGGCTGGATGCGGCGGGTATCGAAAGCGTGGCGCTGGAGGTGTTGGCCTAAGCCTTGATATCGGGCGCAGGCGTTTGACTGACCGGCAGTAACGCCATACCGGTTTTCCCCTTTAGGCCTAATGGGCCTGACGTGCAACGAGGGTCTTCATTGACGATCACCCTGGTTGCACGTTTTTTTATGGGTGTGATTTGTCCGGGATAGAACATTCGTCAGCGCATAAAAAAGCTCACCGAAGTGAGCTTTCAAAGTCTCGGCAGTTCGCGGTTATTACCATTGAACCCCGCTGTTCTCGATCCACTGCAAAATCGATTCGCGCTTTGGCTTCCAGCCGAGCAGGGTGCGCGCATTGACCGCCCGCACGCGGCTGTTGGAGCCGATGGCAAAGCGCGCCCAATCCCCAAGCTTGGCAATTGCATCATCGGCCGGCCAACTTTGAATCTCGCCGCCAAAGCCAAGGGATTTACTGATGGACGCAGCGATTTCGAGGAACGATGCTTCGCCGTTCTCGGCGAAGAACAACGAGGCCGACGGGGCCTTCTCGATGGCCAGACGATAAAGCTCTGCCAGATCCTCGATGTGCACGTTGGACCAGCGATGCACCCCGGCGCCCATGTAGGCCCCGGCGCCATATTTGCGCGATTGCGCGAACAGCTTGGGCAGCTGATCGCTTTTTGCCGGCAACCCCAATGATTCGCCGTAGATCATGGTCGGGCAGAACACGATGCTGCGAATGCCTTGCTCGACACCTGCGCGCCGCACGACCTGGTTGATGTGGACCCGATCCTTGCGGATGTCCATGGGGGTGAATGGCGTCTCGTCGGTGAAGATCTCGGCACGCTCATAAGCACCGCGAGCATCGTCACCCACAACACTTGAGCCTGAGGTGTGCAGCAGTACTTTTCCGCTGCCGCTCAGAGCGCTGATAAAGGTTTGAACCGAGGCCAGATGATCCGAGTTGGCCGCATTCACGACAGCGTCTGCTGCACGCGCCTGTTCGCTGAGAATGAAAGCGTCATCCAGGGTGCCGAGCACAGGGGTGATGCCCAGCGCCAGCAGCGCACTGCGCTGTTCCGGGTTACGCAGCAGGCCACTGACTTCATGACCCGCATCTACCAGATATTTGGCAATCGAACCGCCGATGTAACCGGTCACACCGGTAACGAAAATTTTCAATGTTCTGTCTCCTTCGCATCTTGAGTTTGCCCGGCCTTTACTTGAAACAAAGGCGCGGTCATTCCTGGTTAAGGAATCTCTTCACGATACGACGAGGTCCGTTTGTGAGCTAGACTGCTCTAACTACAAGTATCTGTGAATACAGTTCATGCTAAATCTCAAAGACATCAACCGCTCTGGCGAAATGGAAGTGTTCACCCGAGTCGTCAATGCAGGCACGTTCTCCGAGGCCGCCCGGCGTTTGGACATGTCGCCCTCGGCGGTGAGCAAGTTGATCGCCCGATTGGAAACGCGGCTGGGTGCGCGTTTACTTCATCGCTCGACCCGACGCCTTGAGCTCACGGCCGAAGGCGAGCGATTCAACAATGAATGCCTGCGTATTCTTGAGCTGATTGACTCCGCCGAGCGTGATATTGCCAATGTGGCCAAACCTAGCGGGTTGATTCAGGTCAATGCCAACCTTCCTTTTGGCCTGCATTGCCTGCTACCGCAATTGCCTGATTTTCTGGCGGCTTACCCTGACATCACCCTGAACGTAGAGCTGACCGATACCGTTGTGGATCTACTGGAGCGACGCGCGGATGTCGCGATACGTACCGGACCGATGAAGGAGTCGAGCCTGGTTCAGCGTCGGCTGGGTGAAAGCCGAATGATCACGGTGGCTTCACCCGCGTACATCGCACGATACGGTCAGCCGAAAACCCTGGATGACCTGCAACGACATAATCGGCTGAGCTTTGGTTTTCATCGTCATTCGCAGGCCTGGGTTTATCGCGACGCCGAAGGCCAGCGCATCGAGATTGAACCCAAAGGCAATGCGTTGCTCAGTGATGGCGAGAGCATGCGTCAGTCTGCGTTGGCTGGTTTGGGTATCGCTCGACTCGCGAGCTTCCATATCAATGCCGATATCGAGTCGGGGCGTTTGATGCCGCTGCTGGAGCAGTTCAACAGCGGTGAAACCGAGGCCATTCATGCGGTGTTTATCGGCCCTGGACAGCAACTACCCCATCGCGTCAGGGTCTTTATTGATTTTCTGTTGGAAAGGATTGGCCCGCATCTCAAACCTTAATGACGGCAGGTCAAGCACCCATTTTCAGAGTTTTGTTAAAGCAGTCTTCTGCAACCCTTGAAAGACTTCAGCCCGAGCCTGGGGCAAGATTTTGCGCATAACAACAAACAAGGCAGCTTTCATGGATTATCAACTGACTGGCAAAACCGCACTCATCACAGGCGGGGCGACAGGCATTGGCAAGGCCATCGCCCAACGCTTCATCCTCGAAGGTGCAAAGGTTGTCATTAGCGGGCTTTTGGCAGACGAAGTGAATGCGGCGGTTGAAGAACTGGGCGACTCCAGCAGTGGCCTGGTTGCCGATCTGACGCAGGACGGGGCGGCGGAGCGCCTGGTCAACATGGCTCTGGAGTCCGGCCCGATCGACTTCCTGATCAATAATGTCGGGATATTCGAAGTCAGGGATTTCTTCGAAACAGACGATGCCCAGTGGTTTCATTACTTCAACGTCAATGTCATGAGCGGTGTACGCATGACTCGCCTGGTGATGAAGGCAATGCTTGATCGCGGACAAGGTTCAATTGTGTTCATCAGCAGTGAATCCGCAGTCAAGCCGCAGCCGTGGATGGTTCACTACGGAGCGATGAAAACGTGCCTGTTGGGCATTTCCCGGGCGTTGGCGGAATTGACCAAAGGTACCGCCGTACGGGTCAACTCGATACTGCCGGGGCCAACCTGCACCGATGCAGTCAAGCGCTATCACCGGGAAATCGCGCAAGAGAAAGGCATCTCGGCGCAACAGGTGGTACACGATTATTTTGACGAAACCGAACCGACATCCTTGATCAGACGCATGATCGAGCCCGAAGAGGTGGCCTGCAGTGTCCTGCACCTGGCAGCTTCGCCGGCGCTCAACGGCATGGCCATGCGCATTGAAGGTGGAACCATACGGTCGATACTTTGAACGGGGACCGGCTCTCTCACCCTTGCGAAAGGACAGCACTTCACCGTGCTGTCCTCTTCTTGCCTATCCCGCGGACAGGGCAGTCCGGGCCACCTCAGCGAAATAATGCGCACCGGTGGTCAGGACATTGTCGTTGAAATCGTACTTGGCGTTGTGGAGGGGAATACCCCCTTCACCCGCCTTTTCGCCATTGCCGATGAACACAAAATTGCCGGGGACGCCTTGAAGAAAGGCACCAAAATCCTCCGAGATCATCATCGGCTGGATTTCAGCATTCACGTTGTCTGCGCCAACGATTTTTATCGCGGCAGCAACAGCGATGGGGGTGCACTGCGCCCAGTTCACCGTAGGTGCGAACTCGTGGGAGTATTCGAACTCGCAGGAGGCACCATGGAGCTTGCAAATGCCTTCGGCGATTTCTCGCATCCGCATTTCCAGCATGGCCTGGACGTCGGGCGCATAGCTGCGAGTGTCCCCCTTGATCACGACATTGGTTGGAATCGCATTGCGGATTCCATCAGTGATGAACTCTGTGCATGAAATCACCGCCGGAACGCTGGGGTCGAGGTTTCGGGAAATGATGGTCTGCAATGCCAGCACGACTTCAGCCGCGATGACGATTGGGTCAACCCCCATGTGCGGGCGTGCCGCATGCGTCCCCTGACCCTTGATTCGGATAACGAAGTTATCTTCACTGGCCATGATCCCCCCTGAGCGAGTCGCGATCGATCCTGCGGGTAGCCCGGGCATGTTATGAGCACCGTAGATCGCATCAACAGGAAAGCGCTCAAACAGGCCATCGGCGATCATCGCTTTTGCACCACAGCCGTGTTCTTCGGCCGGCTGGAAAATGAAACGCACGGTGCCATTGAAATCGCGACTTTCGGTCAGCAGCTTGGCGGCTCCGAGGATCATCGTCATGTGACCGTCGTGACCGCAGGCATGCATCTTGCCGGCCGATACGGAGGCGTAATCGCGTCCAGGTGCATCTTCATGGATATGCAGCGCATCCATATCGGCACGCAGGCCTACGACCGCCGGACCATCACCGATCTTCAGACTCGCGACCAACCCCGTGCCACCAATGCCCCGGTGAACTTCCAGGCCCATCGAGGCGAGCGCATTGGCAACGTAGTCAGAGGTCTGCAGTTCTTCGAAGCCGACCTCGGGATGTTGGTGCAGGTGATGACGCCAGCTCACAAGCTGTGCGTGGAAATCGTCTTGGTTGATCACTGGAGCTGCTCCTTCTCTCTTCTAGTCACAGGTGTTTTTGTTTCTGCCATTGGCGCTGGCGCTCGATCACCGCTTCCCCGGATTCACCCACCAGACTTTCGTATACCGTTGGTGCAGTGGCACCTTCGGTGCTGATGATCAGGATTCGAGAGTCACTGTTGATGCCGATTTTTCTGGCGGCCTCTGAATCGCGCACCAGTATTTGAACAGCCGCCAGACCGGCCACCCCCGACTCACCGGCAACGATGGGAATATCGTTTGCGCTCCCTTGAGCAAGCTTGCGCATCGCGGTTACAGCTGCGTGGTCAGCGATGGTCAAAAAGAAATCGATGCTCGGCTCGAGGAATCGCCACGCGAGGGGAGAGGTTTCACCACAGGCCAAACCCGCCATGACGGAATCTACCGAGCCTGTCGCTTTCGCAGGACGTCCCTGAACCGCGCTTTGATAAAGGCAGTCAGCCTGTCGGGGTTCAACCATCACGAAGGCAGGTCGTTGACCTTGATAAATTTCCCAGAGGTAGCTGCTGATCCCGGCTGCCATTCCGCCGACTCCCCCTTGCAGGAAGACGTGGGTAAAGGGGCAGGGTGCCTTCGTATCACCCGTGGTTTGCTCTATCAGTTCGGCGGCGATGGTGCCGTAGCCCTGCATCACATCCCGAGGGACAACCTCATAACCTTCGTATGAAGTATCGGAAACGACGGGCCATCCGTTCTGCTGCGCAACCTTGGCCGTGTGCTCGACAGACTCATCGTAGTTGCCTTCAATGCGGACGATGCGGGCACCGTAAGCTGCAATCGCAGCCTCGCGCTCGGCACTCACGTTGGCGTGCAAGACAATGACACATTTGCAGCCGACGCTTTGAGCGGCGGCAGCCAGGGCCCGGCCATGATTCCCGTCGGTGGCACTGATAACGGTGAAGTCACCCAGACGTTCTCGATACATGCCTGTAATAAGCCCTTTGGGGTCAAAGGATTCCAGGGGCATGAGGCGCAGAATCAGCCTGATCAACGCGATGGGCGCGCCGAGCGCCTTGAAGCTGGCCAAGGGGGAGCGTGTCGACTCATCTTTCACCCAAAATCGGGCGACACCAAGCTCTGCTGCAATGCCGGGAAGCTCCCACAGCGGTGTTGCGTCCTGGCTCAGATGCTCCCAGCTCGATAGCCAGTCTCGTGATTCATGTGCTGAGCCGACGCTCATGACTTCCTTGAGGTCGGCAGGATAAGGGCAACGAGAGGCGCGAGGATTTACGAATAACATACCGGTTCCTTGTAACTCATTGAGAAGTGGTGTGTGGACGGGCGCAGACAGGCCACCATCCCTATGGCATGAATGGCGTTGCGTTGGATGCAATGTCAGCGCGTGACAGGGTCAGTCATGCGGTAGTCGTTCTGTAGCGCCCTAAAAACTGGCGAACTCGCTCACTCTCTGAATTCGTGAAGAACTTTTCCGGTGCAGCTCGTTCAATGATCTGTCCTTTTTCAATGAAGACGACTTCATTTGATACGGCGCGAGCGAACTCCATTTCATGAGTGACGATGACCATGGTGAAACCGTCCTCGGCCAGCGAGCGCATCACTGCAAGGACTTCACCGACTAGCTCCGGATCGAGAGCAGAGGTCGGCTCATCGAACAGAATGACTTCAGGGTTCATCGCCAGGGCTCTGGCAATGGCTACGCGTTGTCGTTGCCCTCCCGACAAAGACCAGGGGTAAGCATCGTGTTTATGAGAAAGGCCTACCTTTTCCAGCAGTGCAACGGCGTGATCGTTGGCATCCTTTCGGCTTACGCCCATGACATGAATAGGGGCTTCGGTCACGTTCTGGAGCACCGTGAGATGCGGCCAGAGATTGAAACTCTGGAACACCATGGCGGTTCGAGCGCGCATGGCAGAAAGCTCGCGGTTTGACATGGGTTTAACCCCACCGCTCTTGACACCCATGCGATCCCCGCCGATGTAGATCTCACCGTCGTCAGGCACTTCCAGCCAGTTGATGCAGCGCAGCATCGTGGATTTACCTGAGCCTGATGAGCCCAAAACGCTGACGGTCTGTCCTCGTTCAACCTTGAGGTTGATTCCGCGAAGAACCTCGATACCGGCGAAGTGCTTATGGAGGTCACGTATTTCAACGACTGGAGCTGACTTATTCATGTACCAATCCTCTTTTCTGCGCCCGCCGGCCAAGGCGACGTAATAACGCCTCTACACACAATGTGATGGACCAATAGAGAACAATCACAAATATGAAAGGTGGTAGCGGAACGAAATATTTAGCTTGAACAGCAGATGCCGCAGCCGTGAGATCCATCAGGGTAATGATCGATAAAAAGGCGGTGTCCTTCAGCAGGCAGACTAATTGGTTGCCAAACAGCGGTCCTGAACGCATCACCATTTGCGGTAGCAAGATTCGCCAATACATCTTGGAGTTGATGAAGCCATGAGCATAGGCAGCTTCTGCCTGCCCGGAGGGCAACGAAGTTCTCGCAGCACGGAGAATCTCGGCGAAATAAGCACCGTGATAAGTAATCAACGCAATGAACCCGGCCGACCAAACATCCATGCGAATGCCAACGTTAGGAAGACCGTAATAAAGCAGATATAGAAAAATCAGGAACGGCAGCATCCGCATGAGATCCAATCCCCCACGTACAAGCCGTCTGGGAATATTGTCCCGCCCCTCTAACAGGAAGGCGATAAAACAGGCCAACAAAAATGAAAACACCGCCGATACGCAAAAAAGTATGAGGGTGTTCTGGAGGCCAATCGAGAACACATACAGGTTGTCCCACAGCATTTTAATTCCGTTCATGGGATCCCCTACATGGCCAGGCGCTTGGCGCGCGAATCTGCGATCCGCTGGAAGCGAACAAGGCCACCAATGATCAAAATATAAAGAAGGCCTGCCGCAAGGATGGGCGGAAGCGGATCGTAGGTAACAGCAGCAATTCGGTTGGTGACACGGGTTAAATCCACAATGCCAATCATTGCTATCGCCGGACTGCTTTTGACCAGGAGAGACATTTCATTCACCAGCCCGGGAAGACTTGTCGTCAACATCTGCGGAAGCATGATGCGTCGCAGGGTCAATCCCGTGGTCATGCCCGCTGCTTTTGCCGCCTCCAGTTGTTCGCGCGAAAAGCTGGTCAGGGCGCTACGCCAGATCTCGGCGTTAAATGCGGTGGTATTGATAGTCATCGCCGCAATGGCAACAACTCGCGCATCGACTTCCCAGCCAACCGAAGGTGCTATTACAAACAGAAATAGAACCAGGGTGACCATCGGTGTAGCCCTGATCAAGCTGACATACACAGCGAGAGCCTGACTGACTACGGGGATTTTTGCTGCACGCAACATCGCAACAACCAGCCCCAGAATGATGCCGAATACTATTGATACGCCGGAAACCCAAATGGTCGTCCAGCCAGCATAAAGTAGAGTGATCCAGTCACTGCTATCCATTGAATACGTCCTTCGAACAAGTCCTTTGACTCTTTGCTATCTACCGAGTCAAAAGAATAAGTTGCCGACCTGACCATCGTTGACAACACTTTTTGCCAACGATGGAGGCGCTCAGGTTATTTCGCTGTCAGCTGTGTGAATTGTTCCCCGGATGTAATGGGATCGTGCGGCAAATTGTCGAATGATTGCCCGAGCCATTTCTTCTGCAGCTCAGCGAGCTTGCCAGTTTCGCGCAAGTGGTTGACAAAACCACTCAGATAATCGAGTAGTTCCTTGTTGCCCTTGGCCACTGGCCAAGCGATATAGCCCATACTTGAAGTAGCCTCGCCAACGGCAAATACCTTTGGTCGCTCTTTTACCAGCATGTTGGCAGGGACGATCGAATTGACGACGTAGTCCAGCCGATGATTGGCCAAGTCGGCATACGCCTCCGGGTAAGATTGATATTGAACTATCTTGCCTATCGCTCCGCCGGAGGCTTTCAGTTTTGCATCCAGTTGCGTCAATCGTGCCAGTTGGGCTCCACCGGCCTGTACACCAACGGTCATCCCCGAAAGACTTGAAATATTCTTGATGCGGTCGTCGTCTGCCCGTTTTATGTAATACGAGACCTCGGGGGCAACCGGTGCAACGAAGTCAAACGCTCCCAACCGCTCCTCAGTAACGCCAGCACCCGTGATTGCTGCGTCGTATTTACCGGATGTGACACCGGCCAGCAGGCCGGTCCAAGGCATAATGTCTTGGTTTACCTTGAATTGTGCGTACTTGCGCAGCTCCGCGATAACGTCCTTGTGAAAGCCGTCCGACTCACCATCCTTGATAAACTCAAAGGGATAATAGCTGTCTTCAGTTGCAACATTGAGTGTGCCGCGACTTTTGATCTCTGCCAGGCTGGCCGCATTAGCCATGCTGGTAATACCAAGGGTAGTGCTGAGGATAATACTCGCCGCGCTAATTGCGAGAAGACGACTCGCTTTGAACATGAGACTTCGGTCTGTGCGCTTTTCTTGAACGATATGCATCGTGAAACTCCCATTGGATAAGTGGCGGGGCAGTACCAAACTAAAAGCTGCGATTGCTGTTGGGATAGCTTTGATCATGCTTTCTCCGCTCTTATTGTTTTTTGCAGTTGAAGGCGCAGCCCTTGCCTGACAGGCAGGTGGGATAGAAGGATGCTAATGCGTCGGGTGCGCACGATTGCTCGAAAATCGAGTCGTCAAATGCATCATCGTTGCGTTTTCAGTATTTTGTTGCGCAGGTTGGGGGAGAAGGTGCAAGAGTGGAGGGGCTTTACGCAACGAATGAGCGTTCAGTGCGCTTTTCTGCTGTAATGGGTTCGCCCAAGCGAAGGAGACTCAAGATGCAACTTGATGCCTATGACCGAAAAATCCTCAGCTTCCTTCAAGAGAACAACCGGATTTCCCAGCGCGAATTGGCAGAAGGCGTGAACCTGTCTCCCTCTGCAGTCAATAGAAGAATCGCAGCATTGGAAGCTGCAGGTGTAATAAAACACAACGTCAGTATTGTGGACCCTGCTGCTGTCGGGCGCCCCATCACCGTTATTGTCGAAGTCAAGCTCGAGAATGAGCGACTTGACTTGCTGGATGAGATAAAAAAGCGCTTTGTTAGTTGCCCACAAGTGCAACAGGTTTATTACGTGACGGGCGACTTTGATTTTTTGTTGGTGTTGAATGTCAAGGATATGACTGAGTATGAGCAACTCACTCGTGAGCTTTTCTTTTTTGGGAATATCAAGCAGTTCAAGACATTCGTGGCGATGCAGAACAATAAGAGAACTTTCGCGATTCCCATGGATGCCGAGTGAAATGCAGATCCGTGCAGGCCGGCAGCGCGGACTTGTCCCGCGCCACCGGTTCAGCGCCCCTATAGAGGTGAACCTGCAACTGAGGTCCCGTCACCTCCTTCCACAGGCCAGGTGTCGGACAGGCGATAGCCCGCGGGGAAGGGGTCCGACGGATCGAGGGTATGTTGATGCGTTCCGGTAATCCAGGCTTGTCCGGAGATCAGAGCTGGCTCTTCAGCGCGTGAGTCGCCTGGGTTATGTTCGCGGTCATTGATGTTGACATAGGCATGCTGTGAACCCTGATTGATATCCGTGGTGTAGAGCTTGATAAGCTCTCCGCGGGGGATGCCAGTCTCCAGCAGCAATTCAATCATTAGCCAATTACGCAACTGCAGTCGTTCCGGGAACGGATTTTCCACAGCGCTGGGGCGAATTAATGTGCGAATGATTCTGTCAGGCTGCGGTAACGAGTGCGGTCCGGTCGAACATTGATGATATGGCTCTCAAAACGCCGCTCAATGACATCGGCGACATCTGCACATACCACCTCAATGTTAGCCAGGGTGGCTGAGTTCTGACGGGCGCGCGGGATGTACCGGCTGACACACCAGGACAGGTACTGCTTCAGCAACTGCAGATATTGGTCACGGCTACGCGGGTCGATCTGCAGAAAAGGTGCCGTTGCAGCCGTGCCAATTTGACCTGAAGAGAACCGGCACTGAATCAGCTTCATCGGCAGCCACCTCAATCTATGACTCGCCATGAACACGAAGGACATGGCCCGTTGACAGAGTGGACGTCAGAAGCAGGTTTGTCGAATCAAGGTCTTACGACGCTCATGAACATTTCTAACATAGCCCGCCGTTTAACATAATATACATTATGCGAACCGCCATATACGGGCCTGAGGGGCTCTGGTGATGTCGAGATTTCTGAAATATGCGAAAAAACAGTTAAATATGAGAAAAGTCAAAAAATCAGGCAGTTACGCAAAAACACTTGTGCTGGAGATCAAGTCAGCATCGACGTCTACTCGCTTAAATATGCGTCCAACCAACTGCGTTGCAACCCAATGTTAAGCGCCTCGACTCCAAGCATTGGACTTAACCTAGGGCTACACCCATGAGTTCCATCTGACATTTTAGCTTTTCGCGCCTGCACAGGTGTATGCCTGTCGTCGGAGCCCGCAGTTCTCGGAGAAATCGCGTGAAATTGCCCTAGATTCGCGTGTGCGCGCACCGTATGCGAGTTCGCCTTTCCGTTTGATTTAAGGCGTCTTTTTGGGGTGCGTTTGTTCGTTTACGGCATTACTTACGTCACAGATCCAGCTGCAAACACGTCGCTATGCGAAATCTGCAGCGTTCAGCGTGGAGTTGGTGCCTAGATTTCAAGGTATGCCACACGTGGAAAACACAAACATCCATTGATTCGCATGCAGACGCTGACGGTTTGGCGATGCACACGTTGCGCTCACCAAAACCTGGGTCGATGAAAAGCTCAGTGAAATGCTCGTCCGGTACCGTTGTTAACCACAATTTTTACTTGTTAACCACCGTAGTTAACAAGTCAAAAAACAAGTTTACAGCGTAATAATGAATCTACGTGTTAACCTTGATTTGCCTAGCACGCCTGGGATTTCAAAGCTGCGTAATGCTGTTCGAGCTATGGAGTTTGCCGGTTGGAATGCTTACCTTTACTATCACTTGCACCGCTCTGTCAGCCGCAACTTCCAATTTTTCAACACCCTGCTAGATTAGATTGGACCACGTCAGAGCGGCCTGACGCCGCGTGTCTGGCGAGAGATATGAGCTCTTGAAGATGGTCTACCGCCAATGGGAACGTGATGACCTCTACGTGGAGTCATTAGCTAACTCAACTAAACGGCTATTTAGTTGAGTTAATCCCAAGTGTTCTATGACCAAGGGTCAGATTTATCGCCGGTGTTTTCTTTCCGCATATAGCAAGCCGCGAATAGGCTGACCGGATGGATGCCTGGAGTGCCGCAAAGCTCTTCGAGCTTATCAATCGCAGGACTGGTGCCACCTCGTTCGAGCAGGCTGCGGACACTCCGCATTTGCGCTGACAGAGAACGGAAATGCTAAGCACACGCCAAAACCATTGCTAGCTGCTCGGCATGAGGCCGAAGCGCCTCGTCTGGCTGGTTTCGCTATTAGTATCGAGTACCGACTCCTGTCGCTCAGCCTAAGCAAAGGTGAAAACATGAGCCCGTTAGCAGCATCGCCAGCGACACTTTCTCGCATTTTTAACGAGACAAAACTACCCCTGTAGCGCCTCGCGCTGTCGACCATCTCAAACGTCACCTATCGCCGACGGCGGTCTCATGATGATGGGTGTCTGCCCTCCTCCTTCAACCGAATTTTCACCTTTGGGAATTGACGGAAATTCAGAGCCTTTTATGCCTATGACTATGGCGACGGTGGTAGCGCCATTTATGTCGCCAACTCTTACTACTCTGACTTCAACCTGAAAGATGAGCAGTCCTGGCAAGGGAAACAAGAAAGGCGAATTGCGCGGCGATTGGCAAAAACGCTTGGCGCAATCACGCTGAACCAAGGTTATTGACGATGGCTACCTATTGAGTGATCGATGTTCCAGATAGCGCCCACCGATACTTACGATTAGGTACAGAAGCAACATACCTCCTGCGATACCAAGAGTCGCCGGCGCTCCAAATCGTGCCGCGACCAACCCCGCCAGCATCCCGCCTATAGCCTCAAATCCGAATCGCATGGCGATATAGAATGCGACTAGGCGACCACGTAGCGAGCTTGGTGCGCCGCTTTGCAACTGCATATTTGTGCTCACGTTGCTCATCGTGATGCCGAAGCCAAGCAGCACCAATCCAAATAATGCCATCGGCAAGCTTCCGGCGAGGAACACTCCCAGCAGCGCGAAGCCGCAGACAAGCGCTCCACCATCGGTGAAATATCGCAAACGAGACAGCGATCCACTGAAGGCTAAAATCAGGGTTGCCACGAAAGCACCAGCACCGGCGGCACCCCATACACGGCGGCCTCGGTGGCCCAGATGGTCTTGCCATCGATGCAGATAGCAATCTCTACATTGCCCATACCGGTTTCGGCTCAATCTGGAAACTATCAAAAGTCGCAGAGCCTCTGCAGCGCATCGTCTCCTGTGCCGGCATCAGCAATACCAACCTGGCGTTCGGTGGCGAGGATGGTCGGTATCGGCATTTGGCTCCCGCAAATCATCAAAAGCCTCGGTATCGCCAGCGGCATGGTAGGACTGGTCGTGGCCCTCCCCTATCTGCTAGGTGCGATTGCCATGACTCTATGGGCTCGCTTGGCCAATCAAAGCCGACTACGCTTACCTTATGTTGTGGGCGCTTTGTCGATGGCTGCTGCGGGGCTTGTCGCTGCGGCATTAATTGAGCATCCAGTTTTGAAGATTGCCTGCCTCTGTTTAACTGTCGCAAGCATCCTTTCCTTCCAAGCGACGTTCTGGGCAATCCCATCAACCTTCCTCACTGGTCGTGCCGCTGCTGGTGGGCTTGCAATGATTGTATCAATCGGCAATCTCGGCGGATTTACGGGCCCCTTCATGATTGGCCTGATCAAAGATGCCACCCATAGCTACTCGATGCCTTTCTTCGCGGTGGCGGCAATACTTTTGGTTGGGACATGCTTGATGGTGTGGCTGGGAGATCCCGCTCGACTAAAGCCAGAGAATCACCAAGTAGCCACTAGCACTGCCTAATTGGGTCAATACCAGTAGCCCGCCATTTGCTGGATGGGTAATAAAAAGAGCCCGCGCCTAGGGCCGCCACTCGCTTTGTGTGAGGAGATACCGCGATGACGACGCTCAACTCCGGGGCCCAGCCCCAGAACCGCACGCCACAATCCATAGGCTTTCTGCTGCTGGATAATTTCACATTGATTTCCCTGGCCTCGGCGGTCGAACCGCTGCGTATGGCCAACCAGCTATCGGGTCGTGAGCTGTATCGCTGGTCTACCCTGACCGTAGATGGCGGTCAGGTGTGGGCCAGTGACGGCCTGCAAATCACCCCCGACGCCGCCATGCACAAGGCCCCGACCCTGGACACTGTGATCGTTTGCGGTGGCATCGCTATTCAACGCACCGTTACCCGTGAGCACATTACTTGGCTGCAGAGCCAGGCGCGTCAGTCCAAGCGCCTCGGCGCGGTGTGCACCGGCAGTTGGGCATTGGCCAGCGCCGGCTTGCTTGATGGATTCGATTGCAGCGTGCACTGGGAATGTCTGGCCGCCATGCAGGAAGCCTTCCCGCGAGTGAACATGAGCACCCGGCTGTTCACCCTCGATCGCAACCGCTTCACCAGCTCCGGCGGCACCGCGCCGCTGGATATGATGCTGCACCTGATCAGTCGCGATCACGGTCGTGAACTGTCGGCGGCGATCTCGGAAATGTTCGTCTACGAGCGCATCCGCAACGAACAAGATCATCAGCGCGTGCCACTCAAGCACATGCTCGGCACCAACCAGCCGAAGCTGCAGGAAATCGTCGCACTGATGGAAGCCAACCTGGAAGAACCGATTGATCTGGATGAGCTGGCCGTCTACGTTTCGGTGTCGCGCCGTCAACTCGAGCGCCTGTTCCAGAAGTACCTGCACTGCTCGCCATCGCGGTACTACTTGAAACTACGCCTGGTTCGTGCACGGCAACTGCTTAAGCAAACGCCGATGTCGATCATCGAAGTGGCGTCTATCTGTGGCTTCGTATCTACACCACACTTTTCCAAGTGCTACCGCGAATACTTCGGTACTCCGCCACGCGACGAGCGCGTTAGCTCCAACACCGCGAAACACGTCGCGATGATTCCGTTGCCGCAAACCCTGGTGCTGTCACCGTTGTCCAGGGCGTTGTCGACGCTCAACGACGCCCGCGACGAATCAACCTTTGCCAGCGTCCGTCTTTAGGTTTTGCATCATGCTGAGCCGAAAACTTATTTTCTTCCCAAAATGCGGAGCGTTGAAGGGTGATGCATCTATAAAACCACTACAGTCGGTCGCACCTAATGCAACAGCTAGCTGGCTTCAAAACTGTGCCGTGAGGGCAGACTTAAGACAGGACTCGTAGTCGAATTCCATGCTGCGCTGGCAATGGAATTGGAGCCGGGAGATTCGATGAGCAAGGAAAGAGAAGGCGGGAAAACCGGAGCTTGCTCGACAAGATCAAGGCAGGCGAGCCATTGATGGAGCTGCGACGAAGGCGTTACGCCACTACCACAAGGCACAAGAAACGCAGTCTGTGAAGGAAGTGGAGAAGCTACGCCTCGAAGCGGAGGCGTTGTTCGCGGCTGGTCACGAGCATCAACGCCAAGCCCTCGGCGGGCCTAAACCTCAGTTGCATTGAACGAAATCCCGGAGAGCAATAAAGGCAGTAATCGACACGGCCCCAATCGGCGCCGGGATATGGCTGACTTGGCTAACTTTACCTCCCTCCTCCGCCACCCTCCCGACCGACCACGATCCTCAACCTTTAATGTCGTGACGCAGTCCTACAGCCCGGTAACGTGTCGCGTATCGACATGATCTAGAAGCACCGCTTTGATACCATTTCATGATGTTCTCTCCCCATCAGGGAAACAGGGAGACCATAGAACCCCCGGCAGGGCCAACCTCCGGGGTTTTGCTTTTCTTCCCCCCTCCCCGCGTCATTGTCTTAACTGCGGATCAGCTCTTCGATCAACACCTTGTTAAAACTGGCCGGGTCTGCCATCTGTGGTACATGGCCTTTGCCTGCAAACTCGATCAACCTCGCTCCCGGAATCAACTTGGCTGCCTACTTCCCAAGGACACGGTAGTAACCGATCTTCGCCTTGATATCAGGCGGGGCAATGAAGCAGTACTCCGCATAAAAAAGGGCCGTAACCGTTCGGGTACCTGTCGCGAACAGGACAGACTTTGCGCTCCCGGCTAGGACGTGACGGTCAGCGTGCGCTGTCGATGATTTGGCCACCGTCTGGTGTCAGGCTGTACCCCGTCAGAAATTGTGCATCCTTGCTGGCGAGGAACAGCACGACCGGCGCAATGTCCTCTTCGGGTGATCCATAACGGCCAAGTGCGTTAGTGGGTGCAGGCACATCGGCTGCTGCCCCCCAAGTGTCAGCGACCGGCATGACATTGTTTACCGTGATCTTGTCAGCGCCCCACTCCCTTGCCGCCGAGCGGGTCAAGGCACGTACCGCCTCCTTCGCCATGTTGTATGGGGCATAACCCTGCAGGCCGATGACACCGGCCAACGATGCAAAGTTGATGACCCTACCCTCCCCGCTGGCCTTGAGGTGGGGGTAGCAGGCTTGCATCGTCCGTAGATAGGCAATCGGCCCCATCTCTAGATTGCGTTGCAATTGCTCAGCCGACAGATCGAGAACCGATGAAAAGACGGCTGAGGGGTCGAAGGCATTGTTCACAAGAATGTCGATCCGGCCAAATTCAACCACGACCTTTTCCACGGCAGCTTTGATCTGATCCGGATCGGCGACATCACAGACTATGCCGAGGGCGATGCCGCCCGCTGCCTGGATCTCAGCGACGACACCAGCAACATTTTCAGCCGTCCGTGAAACGACCGCCACTTTCGCACCGTCTCTTGCAAAAAGCTTGGCAGTAGCGCGGCCGATACCACGGCCGGCTCCAGTGACGATGGCTACTTTCCCATTGAGTCGGGACATTTTCATCTCCAGTTATCTAGGGGTTACTTGATGTGCCGTTATTACTTGCCCGTAGGGTGACGACACGTCACGAGCAGCGTTTTGGGTGAGGAAAGAAGCGACCAGCAACACCAGGCAAATAGCCGCCGGCAGGGCACCACGAGGCTTGCGGACATTGATGTGTGCTAATGCCGAGAGCAGCAGGTGATAAAGCATGCCGGCGTAAGCGAGGTCGCTAAGCGGCACGTTGATGCGCAACAGAATGGCGGCCACCGCCAGGATCTTCACTGCAATGAGGATCGGCACGAGATAGGCGGGATAGCCGAGGTCGGCGAATGCTTGACGAACCCAGTCTCTTTTAACCAGGTACATCGTTGCCGAGGCCAGATACAACAACGACAGCAATGTTGTACTGATCCAATAAATATAGATTTCGATCATGGAGTTTTCCTAAGCAAGCGTTAATGCGTCGACTTAGGTCAAAGATGTCGCCTAATATGAAAAGCTACAAGTAGGATGAAAAAGTGGTGCTTAGTATGGAAAACCAGACTAATGGTGACGATCAAATCAACATGCACGAGGAAATGCGCCGTGCATTTGCGCTCCTCTCAGGCAAGTGGAAGCTGGAAATCATGTGGCTGTTGAACCAGCGAGTTTATCGTTTCGGAGAACTACGCAAAGCGATTAACGGCATCACCCAACACATGCTGACGGCACAACTTCGTGAGCTCGAAAACGATGGCCTGGTATCGCGAACAGTGTTCGCGGAAGTGCCCCCGCGCGTGGAATATGAGATGACGGCAAAGGCCCGTGCGCTCGGGCCGACGATGGAGGCACTCGCGTTATGGTGGAGCGAGTACGGGAAAAGCGTGCCAGTGAAACCGAACGCGCGCGGCCGCAAACCTAAAGCGGTTAAGCATTGAATGGTGTCACCCAATTAACCGTCAAAACGCTCCCAAACAAGTAAGTGTTTTGCTTTCCTGTGGTCTCTTAACGAATGGCAGCTTTGTGGCGACAGATAGCGCTCTGCCAAAATTGACCTCGTACCTGCCAGCCGAGAGTTAGTAGCCCTTAGACCGATCAACCACGTTCAAAATTGGCAGCCCTTCACGCTCTCTCCGGAGGTTCTCAACTATCACCGCCACACCGCCTTCAATCTGCACATCACTAGCGACATGAGGGGTCAAGAGGATTCGTGGGTGTTTCCAGAACGGGCTTTGTGGCGATGGAGGCTCTTGTACCAACACATCCAGCACGGCACCTCCCACTTGACCTGCATTCAACGCATCAAGCAGATCCTGCTCAATTACGTGGGCGCCACGCCCTACGTTGATGAATCCAGCGCCATGAGGCAGACAACGAAATCTCGCCGCATTGAGGATTCCATTTGTTTCGGGGGTCAATGGCAGCATGTTCACCAGGATGTCGCATTGCCCCAAGAAGTGTTCCAGTTGCTCCAGACCGACGTAACAGCGCCCACCAGGAACATTCTTCAATGAACGATTCCAACCACTGAGCTTAAACCCCAATGGTTGAAGTCGATCCAGTGCGGCTCGCCCTAGATTACCAACCCCCATTACACCAACTCGCCGCTGTGAAGCATGCACTATCGGCCGTGGTTGCCAACGACCACTCCGTTGATCCTCTTGGTAGGTGAGGATGTCTCGATGTAAGGCAAGAACACTGAGCAGAACGTACTCGGCCATGATGTCTGCCATTGAGAGATCCACCAGCCGAACGAGCGACACCTGATCAGGTAGTTGAGCCAAATCGAACTGATCTACTCCAGCCCCGGCAGCGTAAAGGACTCGAAGATTACGAAACTGCTCTGCAAGGTCAGCTAGAGGCTCCCAAGCCAGGATGTAGAGCACCTCTGCCGGGTTGCCGATATCAGGCCACTGGCGGAACTCTAGCTCAGGGGCGAGCGTTGATAGGTAATCTCGCCACTCTCCCGCAGCGGCTGGGTCTGCCAAGTATAGGATGCACATAAAAAGCTCCTTGTTCGCAACAGAAAACCCCAGCAGCCTTCGGAAAGTGCAATGTCAGATAGGGTATGACGGACGTCGATGTTAAAGCTTGCCCTACTCAGTTGAACCGACAGATTACGCCCTTCTTTTGGCTCGCTACGACACGACAATCTATCAAGGCCGCTATGCATTTGAGGCGAAAAAAAGGCCGATCATTTAAGAAAGACGCTCCTTAAGAGTTCAGTTATGGTTGCACCAACAGGCACAAGCAGAACCACCTCAGCTTTGCCATAACAATGCCCCCGCAGATCGCGGTACACCGATATGTGCCCGCAGACATCGTGCAGCTGACTGGCAACCTGAGAAAGGAATACAACATGCTTTATTTTCAGGAAATGCTTGGCATTGCGGTGTTTTCCATCACCGGTGTGCTTGCTATCAAAAAAGCCGATGTCGATTTTTTCGGTGCGATGGTGCTGGGCATCATCACCGCTATTGGCGGCGGCACCCTGCGCGACCTGCTGCTGGATCTGCCGATCTTCTGGATTGCCGACTTCAATTACATCTGGGCCGCATTGTTTGCTGCGCTGCTGGCGTTTTTCCTGACCCAACGACTGCAACGACGTTATCGCCTGTTGCTCTACCTCGACGGCCTGGCGGCTGCCCTGTTCGCACTGGCTGCTACCGAGAAGGTACTGGCGTTACACCTCGCCGCGCCGTTGGCAGTAATGATGGGCGTGCTGACCAGCATTGGCGGTGGCATAGCGCGCGATGTCCTGGCCGGGAGAGTTTCACTGCTGATGTCCCGTGACATATATGCCACGCCACTATTGCTGGGATGCACCCTCTATGTGCTGTTGCGCGACCTATTCCCGTCGGTCTGGATCGCCGGTTGGATTGCCTTTATCTTCACCTTCGGCCTGAGGTTTTTCGCCATTTACAAGCACCTTCAAATGCCAGCAATTTTCTCAACCAAACAAGGATGAGTCACAACGATGTCCCGACTCTCACCGATGAGTTACTCGAATCCGACATCGATTTGCCAATCGCAACTGGCCAGGAATGCCGGCACATGGATTCGTTACTTTAGGAAATATTCAGCTCCTAAAACCACGAATTAGTTCCGCGACTCGTTCTTCGTCGTGGTCACCAATGGCGTCAACCAACGCAGACTGCCATTCCAAACAGCGAGCCATCTGTGCATCCGAATCGCGAAGACGTACAGCGAGCAAATCCATTCGGGCTTGATCCAGCAGCAATCGACTGAAGCTGGCTTCTAGATAGGGGCTAGCCGCCATCTCGCCCAGAATTTCATGAAACCGATGATTCTCCAGAACCATCTGTTGAACTTGCTGCGCTTCACTCGCTGCTCTATATCGCTCATGCGCAGCTTTTAGTTCGATGAGTTGGAACGACTTGAACCCCTGCACTGCAAGTCTTCCAATCGCGGTGAAAATCATAGGAGCAACCAGAAGGAAGCTTCGACGTATTTCATGGCCCATTGGACTGACCCTGGCGCCATGATTCGCTCGATTTTCTACGTACCCTTCCCCTGCCAAGCGGCGAAGCGTGTCCCTTACCGGAGTGCGAGACAGCCCGTATTGGGTGCTGACCGCAACTTCATCCAGCATCTGATCAGGCTGTAGATCCATCGTTAGAATCTGTTGTTTTAGCTCCTCGTAGAGCCTGACCTTGTTGTCCTTCACCTCACCTCCGGAGCCCATCAGTTTGTCCAAGCTGTCTGCTTGAAAGCTCGGAACATATAACGCCTACCAGCGTATCAGTCACGTCACAGTCTGAGCGCAGTCATCGCACGAACATGACAAGAACTCCGACCTTCAAAATTCCATTCGTGTTTCTCGGGAAGGGGCATACCCAAAATAAGCCGTATAGCATTTGCTGAAATGGCTCGGGGAGACGAATCCACAGGCCACCGCGACCTGAACTATGGTGAGCCTCGAATGCTGCAGCAATCGGCGTGCTTCAGTTACCCGAAGCTCCAGGTAATAGCGTAACGGTGTGGTACCCAACTGAGCTCTGAACAACCGTTCGATCTGACGCCTGGACAGTTTGACCCAACCTGACATCTGCTCCAGATCCAATGGTTCTTCGAGATTCGCTTCCATCAGTTTGACGATCTCTCTCAAAGGCGCCGCCATCTTGATGTGGAGTGTTGGATTCAGGCGTCGGTATCGTGAGGCATCAAATGCCAGGATGTCCGAAATGCCATCCACAAGGCTTGCGCCATGCGACTGACCAATCCAATCCAAGACCATATGGAACGCACCACTCGGGCTTGCAGCTGTATAGCGATCGCGATCAACCATAAAGCTCTCGCTCGTTACCTGACTGTGCTGGGCAGTCTCTGCCAGTGCTGGCCGATGTTCCGGGTGAATGGCGCATCGGTAAGCATCCAGCAAACCAGCCTGTCCCAAGAACCAAGCTCCATTCCATAGGCCAGCTAATGCTACTCCCTTCTCGGCGGCTTTCTTGAGCAGGACGCGTAACTGAGCATCAGCGCGTAGTGGTGTCCGTAGACCGCCACAAACAATCAACAACTTCAGTTCGCTCAGTGGATAGGATGAAAGATCTTGATCCGGACGGATGATGATGCCCAAGTCGCTCTTAACTTCCTGGCCATCAAGCGTAAACGTGCAGGTACTGTAAAGCTCAGGCCGCAACAAATTCGCGGTTACGAGCGCGTCCAATGCATTGGTAAACGATGGGAGAGAAAAGTGATCAAGCAGGATAAAGCCCACCCCTGAACGGGAAACCGTCGTAGGCTTCTCGTCTTTGAGATAGCGGAGATTTTTCCCTTTGATTGTTCCACAAAAACTTCGCTGCTCTATCACTTCAAGCCACCTTTTCTTAGAAGCTAAAACGATAAAATCGAGCCGCAAAAAAATCGGCCGCCACCGCTAGCACCACAACCTGTACGAACCTGGTCATGGGCCTGAACGGCCACTCAGATCAACCAAACACGAAGATCGCCCCAACCAAAGCGGTTGAGGCGATCTTCAAATCGGTCGAGTAATCTGAATCAGGACGCATCGATCCAGATGGTTTTCAACTCGGTGTACTGGTCATGGGCCCAAATGGACTTGTCCCGACCACCGAAGCCAGACTCCTTGTAACCGCCGAAAGGAGTAGAAGCATCGCCTTCACCGAAGCAGTTCACGGTGACGATACCGGCGCGAATACCACGCGAGAGCTTCAATGCATTGCGCAGGTTTCCAGTGTACGCGGACGCCGCTAATCCATAAGCAGTGTCGTTAGCCAGCTCGATCGCTTCGTCTACTGTTTTGAACGTCGTTACGCTCAGGACGGGGCCGAAAATTTCTTCTTGGAACAACCGGCTATCACGGCCTACTCCATCAACGATGGTAGGCTCGACAAAGATATTTTGTGCAGTATTCCCTCCCACCAACACATCAAGCTTTTCGTCTTTGGCATGCTCGATGAAGGAGCGCACTTTTTCAAAGTGAGCTGTGCTGACCATCGACCCGAGACGATTTTCAGGGTCAAGCGGATCACCCATTTGCCAATCACGCAGATGCACCTGAATACGTTTCAAAAGATCGTCTTTGATGTCGGTATGAACGATCAAACGAGAGGAGGCAGAGCAGTTTTCGCCCATGTTCCAGAAAGCGCCATTCACCACGTGCTGCGCGACGAGATCAATGTCTTCGACATCGTCCATCACAACTGCAGGATTTTTGCCTCCGCACTCCAGAACGATGCGCTTCAGGTTTGACTCACTGGAGTATTTGAGAAACAGCCGACCAGTGTCAGTAGAGCCTGTGAAGCTGACCATTGCGACATCCGTGTGGCGGCCTAAGGGCTCACCCGCATCTTTGCCACTACCAGGCACTACGCTGAATACGCCCGCAGGAATACCTGCCAGATAAGCCAATTCAGCAACGCGCAACGTGCTCAACGTAGTTTCCTTCGCTGGCTTAACAACGATCGAACAACCTGCGGCCAGGGACGGGCCAATTTTCCAGGCAAGCATCAGAAGCGGGAAGTTCCACGGCAAAACGAGACCGACGACTCCAATAGGCTCACGCACCACCATCGTGACCGCTCCCGAACCTACTGGCGCGGTCGCATCGTAGATTTTGTCGATCAGCTCGGCATGCCAACGCAGCGTATGAATCGTCTCGGGAATATCGATGTTCTGACATTCACGAATAGGCTTGCCGCTATCCAGGCTTTCGAGCAGCGCCAATTCGTGCGAGTTGTCTTCGAGCAGTTGAGCAAAACGCAGCAACACAGATTTGCGTGCCGAAGGAGAGAGCGAATGCCAACGTGCGTCTTCAAACGCCTCTTTGGCCGCCGCAACGGCATCGTCTACATCCCGAGAATCACAAGCGGCAATCTCAGCTAGAACGTCACCAGTGGCCGGATTAATCGTGGTGAACGTTTTGCCCGATTGAGCATCACGAAACTTTCCGTTGATAAAGGCTTGATTGCGAAACTCAAGCTTACCTGCAAGTTCGCGATATGCCTCTTTACTAAGAAGGTCTGCCATCTCAAGCCTCCCCAACGATTTGGGCGACGTTGTGTTTGAGGGTTCGAATAACTTCTTTCAGCTCTTGCTTCTCGGACTCCTCCAAAGGCTGCAAAGGAGCCCGTACGCCACCGGCACGCAATCCACTCAGTTCACTGCCATGCTTGATGGATTGAACAAATTTCCCGCCTTCAAGGAAGTCCATCAGAGGAAGCATGGCCGACATGATGCGGCGGCCTTTGGCGAAGTCTTTTTCAATGACACAAGCTTCGTAGAGAGCGACGTGTTCGCGAGGAATGAAATTCGAACCGGCGCAAACCCAGCTGCGAGCACCCCAAGCAAAGAATTCCAAAGCTTGATCATCCCAGCCACACGAGATCTGGATGGACGGATGTGAATGAGCCAGGCGATGCAGACGATTCATCTCACCTGAGCTTTCCTTGATAGCGACGATATTTTTGCAGTGCGCAACAGCTTCGAAGAACTCGTCGCCCATGGCAACTCCCATCCGGGCTGGGTAGTTGTAAAGCATGATCGGCAGACCAGCAGCTTTATCTACAGCCAAGACATGGGTAGCGATCTCTTTTTGAGTGGGCAAAGCATATGGTGGAGAACCAACCAGGAGGGCATCAGCCTCAAGCTCCTTCGCCTTCTCAGCAAAGTAAACGGAGTCCTCGGTTCGAATACCACCGGTGCCCACAACCAGAGGCAGGCGACCTTTGAGGACATCTTTTGCACGCTGAGCAATCTCCACACGCTCGGCTGCAGTGTGAGCATAATACTCACCAGTCGATCCGCCGATAATAATACCGTGAACCTTGGATTCGACCAGATACTCAATAACCTCACCAAAGGCCGAAAAGTCAATTTGGCCATCCGAAGATAACGGAGTAATGGCAGGGGTATAAATGCCGTCAAAGTTCATAATGTTTCCTCCAGTGGTTTCCGAATTTCAAAACTGTTAATTCAGCGATGCAGCTTGTTGCAGGTTCAACGATCGAGTTTCAGGAGCAAGAATCCAGGACAACACCAGGCCGACCAAGGTAACTGCCGCAGCCACATACATAGTCTCGGCAATACCCAGCTTGCTTAATGAAATCGGAACCAGATAAGTCCCCGCTGCTGCACCGATTCGGGAAAGTGAAGTCCCTACACCGACAGCAAATGCTCGAATTTCCGTTGGAAACAGCTCGTTGGGATAAACCAAGGTGAGAACTTGAGCTCCTCCAATGAATAGGGCATAAACAATGAAAAAGAACAAAACCAGAGTGCTTGGCCCTGCATGACCGATAGCCAATCCAAGCAAGGCAAGCCCAGAACAAAGGAAGCTATAAATCAGGAGATTACGGCGACCTACCACATTTATTATCCTGGTTGAGATGATGCACCCAACCACAAAAAACAAAGTAATCGCGACAGAGCCTAAAGATGCCCAGTCTCCTTGAAGATTCAAAGCTGCCAACACCTTGGGTGCGAAAGCGTAAACGGCAAACAATGGAACTACAGAGCAAGTCCAAAAAATCACAACAAATAGCATTCGTTTACCGTATCCGGAATGGACAAGGTTGAAGATCGTAATTTTGTCACCGGTGGGTTGCTCCGGGAGGTTAGCCAAGGAAAAATCGTCGCCGTAAACCTTTTTGATAATTGCTTCAGCTTCTGCAGCACGGCCTTTGTTCAACAACCAACGTGGCGATTCTGGTGTGCCAATACGTACTAGAAACAACATGGCCCCAATGATTGACGCACTGGCCAATACTAGACGCCAAGCATCCGAGCCCCAAAACTTAAACATAATTTCGCCGACGATATAGGCCATCGCTGCGCCGGCAAACCAAAGAATTGTTAGCATCGCCAATCTCGGGCCGCGATACTTTTTTGGTAGAAACTCTACGAGTAGCGAGGTCGCAACAGGGTATTCAATGCCCACCGCCACGCCAAGCAACAATCTCAAGAAGAAGAGCACGATGGCCGACTCGACCCAATATTGAGCTAACGACGCTACGATGAATATAGTTGGCCCTACGAACAAAAGCCGCTTCCGGCCCATAACATCAGTGAGCCACCCACCCAAGAAACCGCCGAAAAATATTCCGATCAATGCAGAAGCGGCAATCATGCCTTCCCAAAAATCATCGAGGGCCAAGGACTTTGACATATGTATCAGCGCGACGCCGATGATACTGAGGACATATCCGTCTACAAAAGATCCACCCGCTGAACGAATCGTCAGCAGACGATGAAAGCCATTAAGTGGTACGTCCTCAATTGAAACACCAACGTTCTTCATTTCTTATCCTTATACTTGAAACATCGGACTGCATATTGCATTAACAAGTAGTATCCATCTGAATCATCGATTCAGAGCTTTCTGATTTAGCTTTCTCTGCCGGCGCGATATTGTCCCCATTTAAGGTTCATATTTACGCCCAACGAAAGAAAAGGTTCAGGCGGATTGCTGTTCGGCCCTGGCGCTTGTAGAAGAAAATCGATAAGACCACCACGATCGCCTGCCAGCCAATCTGCCAGTAGTTTCCCGGTTACCGTCCCACGGGTAACACCAAGTCCATTACAACCCAAAGCACCATAAACATTGGGTGCCAACTCGCCAAAGAAGCCATTATGGTTTCTTGACATAGCTAATGCCCCGCCCCACGTGTACTCGAAATTTACATTCGGCAGCATAGGAAAGCGTTTATCGAACGAGGCTTTATGGCGGCGTACAAATCGTTCGTTATACTTTTCGTTACTACGCCCATCCGGGTTAAAACTGAAACTATTTCGAATCAGTATCCGATTATCAGGAGTACGCCGAACCGTAGTTCCGAATGGATCTGCTGGAATTGCGCCCCAAAAAGGTTTTCCACCTAGACGAGCCTGCTCCTCTTCCGTCAGCTGTCGAGTGATGCTGCCATAGGTGTAAATTGGCAACATACGCCCTTGTAGAAAGCCAAAACGCATCCCGAAAGAGTTATTGGCCAAAATCAGCTTATCGGCGGTGATACTTCCGTTTGCATGTATCAATATTGTTTTGGCGCCGTATTCCACCTCCAGAATTGGAGTGCGCTCATACAGCGTAACGTTGGAAGGCAAACTGTCTGCCAGCCCCTTCACCAACGCTGATGGTTGGAGCAAAATTGCTCCTGGGGTGTACAGCGCCTTGCGATAAAAATGAGTTCCGAGATGATTTGGCAACTCTTTTTCATCAATCATTTCATAGGGTTGATCAAGCTTATCGAGTCCTCGTCTGTATGCTTCGAGCACTGCAATACCACGGTCTTCCACAGCTGCTTGATACTTACCACATGCCTTCATCTGGCAATCAATACTGTATTCGTCTACTAGGTCTCGCAAAATCGACTGACCAGCCAAATTGAGCTTTAGGGCAGTTCGGGCGAGCGCGATATCGCCAATATAGTCATCAGCTCCAATGTCATGGGGCAGATCAATTGCAAAACCAGCGTTTCGACCCGACGGCCCAAGGCCCACCTCTTGCGCCTCGACAAGCACCACTTCGTCATTTGGAAAATTCAGTGCAAGTTGGCGCGCGGCTGCCAGTCCAGTAAACCCGGCACCGATAATTACCCACCGAGCTGAGCGATGCCCCTGGTGCGCAGGTTTCGGCTGACGAGGTTGGCTCAAATGGAACCAACCACAGCTCTTATCATCAGCGGGTAACGAGGTAACTTTCATAGTGTTGAACCGTTTATTGTTGGATTGCCTGCCGTACCCAACACGAAGAAAACGCGTGGAATGGCGCCAAGTAAAAAACCTAAACGACGACAATACTGTGCCGCTCACATAACACCCAAATCGGCATCATGACGTTTAATATCGACAACAATAGCGGCTACTTCGAGCGCTATAGATGTCAGTTAAAAATTAGCTGCAATGGCGTAACGCTCTGTGCTTCCATAGTCATTGGAATAGTAATTATCCCGAAACGTCATTGGAGGCAGGCCAAACAAATCTTTGAAGCGTTTGTAGAAATGCGGATAGCTTACGAAACCTGTTGCAAGCGCTACATCTGTCAATGATCGATTACTTTGGACAATCAGTTGCCTGGCGCGGGTCAATCTCAGTTCAAGATAATATCTATTTGGTGCGGCATTCAGGTAGCGAGCAAACCTTCTTTCAAGCTGTCGACGCGAAACACCAACATGACTCGCAATTTCCTCAATCTCCATGGGCTCTTCAATATGGCTTTCCATAAGAGTTAGCGCCATATCAAGCGGCCTAGGAATGCTTCTTGGTAAAATGCTCGTGCACGGGTCTGCTTCGCTAAGCTGAACTTGCTTTGACTGATGCACGCGTTTTATTTCATTAGCCAGATCAGCGTCACTACTACAGCCCAGTTCCTGCATGATTGACAGGGTCATATCTAGGGCGGATGAAGCCCCGGAGCAGGTTGCGCGACGACGTTCACATATGAAATCCGCATCAGATATTTTTACCCGTGGGAAATACTCATTCATCAAGGCGCAACTATCAGTGTGACAAGCAGAATTCTGGTCATCAAGCAGACCTGCATCTGCCAAATAAAACGCAGCATTCCAGACACCACCAACAATTCCTTTGCCTGAAGCCGCTTTTTTCAATGCTCGCCGAAGCAATGGATTAGAGGACAACCTTACTCTTTGGCCACCGACAACAATCACCGCATGGTGGTTGATTTTTTCAACC
Source organism: Pseudomonas sp. Pseusp3 (assembly GCF_047304225.1). Taxonomy (NCBI): domain Bacteria; kingdom Pseudomonadati; phylum Pseudomonadota; class Gammaproteobacteria; order Pseudomonadales; family Pseudomonadaceae; genus Pseudomonas; species Pseudomonas sp. Pseusp3. Next base: position 39,388 of record NZ_JBGLYV010000025.1, read on the forward strand.
ACCAACTTCTCCGACGAGAGCGGCACCCCGATGTCACTTTCGACCAACCCACCCTGAAGTGAATAAGTAGAAACCTTATATATCGTATTGCAGCTTATTAAATTACCAGTCGCCAGAGCATCCATCGCGGTTGAAAGCGTGGTCAGCGAAAAGTGATCCAGCACGATAAATGCTACCCGCACTACTTTTTCGTGACCAATTGAATCTGTAGTTTGTCGAAACCCAATATTTTGGAACTTCAACGTGCTTTGGAATGTATCCATCATTTGCCACCTGGTAACTTTTTGCGTGAAACAACCACATTCTTGCTAGAGAGCGGCTGGCCAAAACTCCAGCCGCATTCTTTGTTTCAGCTATTACTTCTTAGCTGCAGCTCTTGCATCCGCCAACCAGCCATCATATTCCGTTTGGTGAGCTTTGATCCACTCAGCTGCATGGCGTTTGATATCAGCAAGTGATTTTTCGCCATTTTGCATACGCAGGTTCTGAGCGCTTTCATCAGCAGTACCGATGCTGATTTCGGACAAGAATTTGCGAGCAACAGGGTTTTTCTCTGCAAACTCTTTATTCATGACCGCGTTGACAGTATCCACTGGGAAACCAAGATTTTTCCCTTGATAGAAAGTGTCTTTACTTTCCTTGCCATCAGGCAACGAGGTAAACGGGACTGGCAACCAAACTACGTCTTTCCCTTCAACAAGTACGCTTGCGATCCACTGAGGAACCCAAGTGAAATAAAGTACAGGTTTTCCTTGTTGATACCTGGTGATCGTATCCGCCATCAAGGCAAAGTAAGAGCCGCGGTTGTCGACCACTGTCGGCCCCAAACCGTAAGCCTTCATGTGATGCTCGACCATAATTTCACAGCCCCAACCGGGGTTGCACCCGGTCAAATCCGCCTTGCCATCGCCATTACTGTCGAAAAGTTTTGCAATCTCAGGCTTCTTCAAATCAGAAAGATCTTTGATGTTGTAAGCGTCTGCTGTTTTCTTATCGATCATGTAGCCTTGCAAAACGCCCTTCATGACCTGGCCGACCTTCACCATCGAATCATCGCCACCGGCCTTATCATAGAAGGCAGCATGCAGTTGCTCCCATTCATGAACCGTGAAATCCGCATCACCGTATGACAATGCGAGGAACATCGCTGGATAATCCGTTTCCTTTGGCTGCTTAACGTCGTAACCAAGTTCCTTCAGACCGGCTACTGCGACCTCACCCCGAAAGCGTTCTTCCGCAATCGTTGGAAAAATAGGAGTTATAGAGGTACCGGCTCCTGGTTTGTTTGCATCAGCCGCATAAGCCGCCGAAGAAAGGACAACACCAAACAATGAAGCAACCACACTCGCGACCACGGTTTTTTTAAGATTTGCAAGGTTCATGTTTCACCACGCTTAGATTTTTAATAGGTGAGCAGGCAAGCTTAATTAGTCACTGGACGTGTAACGTTCTTTTTTTTCTTCAACTTCATAACAAGACCCACAGGCCCGGTCTCATACCAATGCTGGCCAGATGCTAGATCACTACTGCGTTCGCCCATGGCTTGGGTCAAGCGATCAAGGAACACTGCCAGGAGTACCAAGCCGGCCCCACCGACACTCGCGAGTCCCATATCCAAACGGCCGATACCGCTTAACACCATCAATCCCAGACCGCCTACCGAGATCATCGACGCTACAACCACCATCGATAGGGAAAGCATCAGTGTCTGGTTCAATCCAGCCATCATCGTAGGAGCCGCAAGGGGCAATTGAACCTTCATGAGCATCTGAGTGGCCGTGCACCCAAAGGCCCGAGCAGCCTCAACCTTGTCCGCAGGTACCTGCCGTATCCCCAAATTGGTCAACCGCACCAACGGGGCAACAGAGAAGATGATCGTGACAATCACACCAGGAACGTTGCCGATGCCGAACAACATCACCACTGGCACCAAATAAACAAAGGCGGGTAGCGTTTGCATGGCATCCAGCACTGGACGGACGATCATTTCCGTTCGATCACTGCGAGCGCACAGGATTCCAAGGGGTATACCAATAACGGCGCAGAACAGGAGCGATGTAAGTACCAATGCCAGAGTTACCATGGCATCGTTCCACACACCTATTAATCCAAGCCCTGTCAAAGTTGCCACGCTGAAAATAGCAATTCGCTTGCCGCCGATCTGCCAGCTAATCAATCCAGCGATGATGATGAATACGGTAGGTGGCACAGAGAGCAATCCCCACTGTACGCCATCCAACACCTGATCCACCGGCCACCGGATTGTTCTAAACACCTCTCTGAAGTTGTGCACCAAATACTTCAGGGCTGTTTCAACCCATGACCCCAACGGAATATTTAAACTTTGGAAGGGGTCTAAAAAATTAAAGTCCGACATGATTCTTCCTCGCCATCAGAACTTTTTATCATTCTGATTATTTAAATTAACTGTTATGCAGGCAGCTCAGAAGATGGCCTTGCGAAATGGAGCCTTTGTACAGCCCAATCTCGTCCACGACCGGAATAGGAGTTGCCGAGGCAGCGACCAAATGAAGAATTTCTCTTAGAGAAGCTTCTGCTTTTATGGGAGTTTGACGCCCTGGTTCATAAGAGATGCTTGAGTCTTGCTGGGCAATATCTCCCGCCCGAAGGATTCGACTGGAATCAAATCCATTGAAAAAATCACGGACGTATTTGTTAACCGGATTACAGAGAAGCTCACGAGGTGTGCCTATTTGCACAACACGTCCTCCTTCCATGATCGCGATTCGGTGCCCGATCCGAACAGCCTCTTCAATATCGTGGGAGATAAAGATGATTGTCCTGTCCTGCTCGGCCTGAAGCTTGATCAATTCGCCCTGCATTTCGCTGCGAATCATCGGGTCTAGAGCGGAGAACGCTTCATCCATGAGCAAAATTGCGGGATCGTTAGCCAACGCCCTGGCCAAGCCTACGCGCTGCTGCATGCCGCCGGACAATTGGTGTGGATAGCTGTACTCCTGCCCTGAAAGCCCGACTTGCTCTAAGGCGCCCATTGCACGGCAATACCGCTCCTTCTCACCTACGCCACTGATTTCCAAGCCAAAACTGACGTTGTCAATTACGCTCATATGGGGCATGAGGGCGAACGATTGAAAGACCATTCCCATGTCTTTCCTTCGAACTTGCAGAAGATCCTTGTCACCCAACCCAGTAATTTCTCTGCCATTAAGAAATATGGATCCAGAAGTTGGCTCAATCAAACGATTAAACAACCTCACCATCGTAGACTTGCCAGAACCTGACAATCCCATGATGACAAATATCTCGCCTCTGCGGACAGCGAAGTTCGCATCAAACACTCCAATTGCCTGGCCTGTTTTCTGGAAAACTTCAGCCTTTGATGCACCATCGGCGAGCATCTTCATAGCGAGGTCAGGTTGTGAGCCAAATACCTTGTAAACGCTCTTAACGGAAATTATCTCGTCGGCGCCATTCATACCTTGCCTCCTTCGTACTGAGCACTATTCGCTTTAAGCGACATGCAAAGGATCGGAAATAGTTTTAAACGGCAGCGGTAATTATTATGTGTCGTCACGACGGGCTTCCTTTATTATTTTTGGGGCCCTAGGAAAAGGGGATGTTTCAAATTTATTAGCATCTCCCCTCTAAATCCAACTACATTTATTGGGACAATTGGATAACGATGGGTTATAGATTGAGGAAGCCCCCTCAGGGCACTGACACCGCTGTGCATGAGCGACTACCCGTATCTCGGCAGCGACGAAAGCGTAGCCCTCCCTTCTCTCTTCCGTTAACCTCGCACCGCTTCGCTGGGGAGCTGTATCGTTAGGAGAACGTACGAATGTCCAAGCATGTCGACCCTGACAGCGTCCTGCTAAAAATGCCGTCCTTGAGGGCTGTGAAGGCGTTTGTAGCTGCAGCCAAGTACGAAAGCTTCACCTTGGGGGCTGAGGCTCTGTGCGTTTCACAAGCAGCTATTAGCCGGCAAATCCGGGAGCTAGAAGATTACCTCGGTGCTCAGCTTTTCACGCGTGCAGGGCGTGCCGTGGAGCTGACATCCGCTGGGGCTGTATTCTTCGACGCTGCCCAATTGTCGTTCGTGAATATTGCCCAAGCTGCCGAGCGAATTCGCAATTGTCAGGCTCAAAAGAAAATGCTGACTATCTGCTGCTCCCCTGCGTTTTCGGCTCTGTGGTTGTCGAGTCATCTACCTGAGTTCATTGAGCAGAATCCGGGAATCGAGCTGAATCTGGTCACGACACAGAACTTTCTGACCATGGAACCAGGTGTTCAGCCCGACATCTTCATCACGAAGATGTCACGCATCAGGGAGGACTATAAAAGCTATCCGCTGTGTCACGACGTCATTTACCCAGTGTGCTCCCCACAGTTTCTGAAGCAGCACCCAGAGATTACGACAATCGAAGGTGTGAGGGACTCGACGTTATTGAATCTGAGTCCTTACGGACGATCACAGGTCGCTGAACATGTCGATTGGGGCGTATGGCTTGCTTTTCAGTCCGTTGACATCGACGATCGTCCGGCGAGCAGTCCTCAGATCTTCAATGCCAATGATTATAATTTGCTCATCAGCATGGTGCTGACACATCAAGGAATCGCCCTAGGCTGGAATCACCTGGTCACGAGGCTGGTCGAACAAGGCTTGCTGGTGCGACCGATCAAGCAAAAGGTTCAGCTACGCAATAGCTCGCATTATCTGAGCTGCAAAGAGAACACCGAGAACGAAGACGCCCTCCGTCGTTTTCGCGAGTGGATCTTATCGAAGTTTCCGCGCTGATATCGGCCTCCTCTTTCACCACCACCCGGGCCTTTAAAGCGCGCCCCTCCTCCTATACTTCCGGTACCGCTTGGTGTGCGCCCACACTCTAAAGGGGGCTGGTAAATCGCCTATGGGTTGGACGCAATCTTCTCGAATCAGGCCAACCTAGCAATGCTGACCGCTAGTTTTGTTATCCATTGCCCTACGAAAATGTTGCTAGAGCGACAAGCCTCTCCTGGCTCATTGTTGAGCTGCGCTGGCCAAGCCAGACCGGATCAATTCATAGGAAGGGTTTTTGGGAATGTCGCTTTTCGAATTCTGCCGCACCTTTGATTTCCTGCAGGCCCCTATCAAAACTCGGGAAATTCTAAAAAATAGCCTGCTTGATATAGTGGGAGTCATGGCAGGAGCTGTGTCGAATGATACAAGCCGGGCGCTTCGACGGTATGCCCGAACTCACTACCCTGCCGGAACATACACCAGTCGGCTCATCTTCGATGGCCAGCGAGTAAACATTCTCGGTGCAGCTTGGGCCGGTGGCTTTTCCGCAGATAGCCTGGATGCACACGAAGGGCACTTTCTGTCCAAGGGGCATGCCGGAGCGACCGTCGTTCCTGCTCTGCTTGCGCTAGCGGATGCGCTGCAGCATCACGGCAGGGAGATAAGCGGCCATGAGTTTTTGACCGCTCTGTGCATTGGGTATGAGACAGCTCTTCGAGCTGGTACTGCACTTATGGTGACTTCCCCTACCTACCACGCCTCCGGCGGTTTTTCCGCCATTGGGGTCGTCTGCGCCGGCTCCAGGATGCTGGGCTTCGATGAACAAACCTTTCGGCACGCTCTGGGAATTGCGGAATATTTCAGCGCACGTTGCCCAATGATGCGTGTGGTGCAAACGCCTACGATGCTTCGTGACGCGCACGGAGCAGGTGCATTCGTTGGCTTGAATTCTCTTTTGATGGCAAAGGAAGGAATGACCGGTGCACCTGCCGAGACAGTGGAAGATATCTCCGTCGCCGCACACTGGGCCGATATCGGCAAAAGGTGGGAAATAGATAGCCAATATTTCAAACCATGGCCGGTTTGCAGATGGGCGCAACCTGCTCTGACCGCCATGCTTGATATACAGCGTGAGAACCCCGAGCTCAACGCTGACTCAATTGAAGCAATCCGTGTTGAAACGTTCTACGAGTCGATGTGCTTGCAGGGCCATACACCACAAAATGCAGACGAAGCCCAATACGCACTGGCATTTCCGCTGGCTGCACTCATCGTCAGAGGGAAGCTGGGGCCTAATGAAGTCACCGGCGCATCTATTTCGTCACCTGACATTTTATCGTTGAGCGCACGTATCGAAATCGTTGAAGCCCCAGATATCTCAGCACGATTCCCCAACGAAATCCTTTCACGACTGACCATTACGCTGAAAAATGGAGCCGTGATAGTTAGTCCGGTTACCGCCGCTAAGGGAGATCCGGAGACCCCACTGACGGCTGAAGAATTGGATCAAAAATTTGACCTTTTCTCTGCCGGGCTTGGCCATGACAGAAGCCTCGCAGTGAAGCAGGCGATTAAGCATCTTGATCAGTCAAAATCTGCCATTGCCACTCTGACGCCAATATTTCTAGGCCCTGATCATTCTGCAACAGAGCGTGACAACTCTTAATTGAGGGGTTCAGGTTCCGGCACCTAGAAATCGATAACCTGAAATTATTGATTACCCACATGAAATGTCGTTTGTGGTGGCCAAGATGATCGATATAGGCTGGCGTTAATTTTTGACAGAACCCATTGGCGCATAAGGCTTAACTATAGAAAGCTCAAGCCAAGATGAGGCGCCTTGTTAATAACAATATAAGTCACAGCAAAAGGTGACCGCTCAAGATATATATCCTGGGAGGATAAGATGGATAACAAAGAAACCGTTTTTGACCTGATTTCCCAACGTAAACCTTGGCATTCACTCCCAGGGGAACTTTATCGCAGCGAAGACGTATATCGCCAAGATCTTGAACAAATTTGGCACAAAGACTGGATCTTCGCCGGACATACCTTCGAACTCGAAAAGCCTGGTCAGTACTTCACCCTTCAGGTGGGCGATTATCCTGTCGCGGTAGTACGCGGCAAAGATGGTCAGGTACGTGCCTTCCATAATGCTTGTCGCCACCGTGGTGCGAAAGTATGCGAGGGAGAGCACGGAAAAGTAGCCAAGATGGTTTGCCCGTATCACAAGTGGACGTACGAACTTGATGGCAACCTTCTGTTCGCAGGGAACATGGGCCAAGATTTCGATAAGTCGCAATACAACCTTAAAACCGTGCATTGCGAAGTCGTACACACCTTTATTTACATTTGCGTGGCGACCAAAGCGCCTGACTTCGAACCATTCCGTGAGGCAGTCGCACCTTTCATCGCACCGCACAATCTCGATGACTGCAAGGTAGCTTTCGAATCAACTATCATCGAGCGCGGAAACTGGAAGCTCGTATTCGAGAACAACCGGGAATGCTACCACTGCGATGGGTCGCACCCAGAGCTATTGCAATCATTTGTGGACAACCTTTCAGTAGGTGGCACAAGTGGGGACGATGATCCAGAGCTCTCTGCATACTGGAATAAGTGCGAAAGAGCAGGCTTACCGAGCCGATTGGTCATGGACATCAACGGCCAGTTCCGAATGACACGCATTCCTCTGTCAAAGGGTGCGGTGAGCTACACCATGGACGGCAAACCAGCGGTAACCAGCCGTCTGGATAAGACATCTGAAGCCGATATTGGGGCACTGCTCTACTTCAATTACCCTTCCACCTGGAACCATTTCCTAGGTGACCACGCCCTGAGCTTCCGAGTATTGCCGATCAGTGCGACTGAGACCATGGTGACCACCAAATGGCTCGTACACAAAGATGCGGTAGAAGGCGTTGATTACGACTTGGATCGGCTCACCAAGGTGTGGATCGCGACGAACGATCAAGACAGGACGCTGGTCGAGGGAACTCAACGAGGAGTTACCTCCCCCTCGTATGAGCCAGGCCCTTACTCTGAAACAGCCGAAACAGGTGTATGCCAGTTCGATGATTGGTACTGCGCCACTATGATGGATCGGCTTAAAGGGCCTATTCCGTTGAAGTCCGTTGGCTGACAGTCACACGTTCGCAAATTAGCCTTCCAGCGCATTCATGCCTGGAAGGCTTTTTTGACTTCCCCTTACCGCAAAACTTCGATACCGATGCTTTTACTCGCCGTCAGCACTCAAACGCGCAGCCTCCAAGTACGATTTAATTTCATTACTGTCGACCGGTTTTTTGGAAGCCCTCCAGCACGTTTTTTCAATCCTGACAGTCCATGCCTCCATCGACTGGAGCAGGAATTACGTCCACAACTTAATCGCCGCTATTAGGAGAGAGGTATCAATGAAAATTAAAGGCGAGCGCGCGGCAACGGTGTGTGGGTTGATGGCAATTTTGCTGTGGAGTACAGCTCTTGGTTTGATTAGGAGCGTTAGCGAACATTTTGGCCCGCTGGCAGGCGGCGCAATGATTTATTCATTGGGTGCAATCTTCCTCATCGTTTTACTCGGGCGACCGAAACTGCGCTCTTCACCGCGCTTCTATCTGATCGTAGGAAGCACGCTATTCGTAGCTTATGAGGTCTGCCTTACGCTTTTCTTGGGATTCGCAACTAACCGCAACCAGGCCATTCAACTCGGCGTGGTAAATAGCCTCTGGCCTTGCATGACCATTTTATTTGCCATCCTGATGAACGGACAAAAGGCACGCTGGATTATTGCACCAGGCACGGCCTTGGCGGTTTTCGGAATTCTGTGGGTGGTGAGCACCGAGGGATTATCCTTTTCAAGCGTTGTGGCCAATGCTGAATCCAACCCATTAAGTTACAGCTTGGCATTGGGCGGCGCGGTCATCTTCGCGTTGTACTGTAACGTCACGCGACGCTATGCCGGCGGACAAAACCTAATTGTGCTTTTCTTCGCTCTCGCGGCCAGTGCTCTGTGGGTGAAATACTTTTTCAGCCATGAGGTCATCCCCGCGTTCACCTTGAGCAACAGCCTGGTGCTCGTCGCGGCCAGTGCATCAATGGCGGGTGGTTATGCCCTGTGGAACGTCGGTATTTTGCGTGGAAATCTCACTTTACTGGCCACCGCTTCCTACTTTTCCCCAGTGCTCTCATCAGCATTCGCTGCAGCATGGCTGAGCGCGCAGTTGACTACCCAGTTCTGGCAGGGGGCAGTGATGGTTACTGTCGGCTCGCTTATCTGTTGGCAAGCGACTCGACAGCGTACTCCTCAAACAGAGACCTGCTTTGTGCCGAAAACTCGGATATGACGCATTAATTCTTTGAGGTTGGGATCAGCATCCAGTTACCTCCTAGAGAACCGCATCCTGGGTGCTGAAACTCAGAATATCCGGAGGTCGTACTCATTGGGCTCCAGCCGATGATGCGTGATCCGGCCGCCCTCCGCATGGCTAGCATTACGCAGATAAGGATGACCAAGAAATGAGTGCTTCCGCCCCATCATTAGCCGTTAGCAACAATTATGGTGAGCGGGTTTCCACTCGCATCGTCTTCCTCATCACCGGACTCGTCATGTCCGCCTGGGCGCCTTTGGTACCACTCGCGAAGGAACGAACCGGCCTGGATGATGGTGGCTTGGGTTTACTGCTTCTCGGATTGGGTCTCGGATCTATTGCTGTTATGCCATTCGCTGGACATCTCACAGCACGCTATGGCTGTCGACCAGTGATTGTCTGGTCGACCATCGCGCTATGCGCTGTGCTCACCCTCTTGAGCAGCATCGCTTGGTTACCAGGTCTTGTGCTCGCGGTACTCCTTTTCGGAGCCAGCATGGGCATGCTTGATTGCGCGATAAACATCCAATCCATCATCGTCGAAAAGAACAGTGGCGAGGCCCTTCAATCTGGCTTCCATGGCATGTACAGCGTGGGAGGCATCTTAGGCGCCGGAGCATTAACCGTGCTGCTGAGTATCGGTCTCGATCCATTTTTTTCCGTGCTATGCGTAGTCGCCACCGTCATAGGTGCTCTCTACAAAGCGACACCCACGTTATTGGCATACGGAACAGAGCAGGACGGGCAAATTTTTGCGTTGCCTAAAGGTATCGTCTTCCTGCTAGGGACTTTGTGCTTCATTGTATTTTTAACCGAAGGGGCAATGCTGGACTGGAGCGCGGTCTTCCTGGTGTCGAGCCGAGAAATGGAGCCCAATTTGGCAGGCTTAGGTTATGCCAGTTTCGCTGCAACGATGACGGTGGGGCGCCTTACAGGCGATGCAATTGTCCGCAGGCTTGGCGGTGTGCGCGTAGTGGCTTTCGGAGGGATTATCGCTTCCGCCGGCATGATGGTGTCGCTCGGTTTCGATGGATGGCCAGCATCGTTGATTGGCTACGCCTTACTGGGAATTGGATGTTCGAACATCGTCCCGGTTCTTTTTACCGCAGTAGGGCGCCAAAAACGTATGCCTCAAAGGGTAGCCATCCCGGCAGTTATTTCCATGGGCTACGCGGGCATCCTGATAGGGCCGGCGGCCATCGGATTAGTCGCCCATGTGAGTACACTTTCTATTGCCTTGGGCGGCCTGGTATTTCTTCTACTTTTCGTAAGTGCAGCAGCCCGCTTTATTCGATCATGACCACAATCTGAACCACGATCCATATTGCCGAATCGAAACTGCCTTCCAAGGCAGTGCTCTAAGGCTCAGAAGTGCGCTGAAAGCACGCGCACTAACTACTAAAAAGCAAACAAAGGACGTGCAGCGGCCATTTCCGCTCAAACTGAAATCACCTGATCAACCTTGATTAAACAACTTTCCAACGTTGTTTCCCGAGTTTGATGCGCATTCCAAACTTAGCTCATATCAATGGACAGCTTAGACGAATACAACTTGAACAAACCTTTGCTACTCCCGGACTTCCGATGCTAACCAACCGTTGTGGGATCATATATGAACATAAAACAAAAATTGACCTGGGCGTTCGTTTGTATTGCTTGCTTACCTGTTGTCATCTCCACTGCGGTAATGATCGTGAACTTGCGTGGCCAAGCGCAGGAAGACTTCATCGACAACAGTTCCCGTGAGATTCGTCAGATCGATAACGCGATGAATCTGTTTTTCGACGGCATCGCTCAGAACGTGGAATACCTGGCAAATCAACCGCAGGTTACCAACATCACCGATCTGAAAAACTTCACCAGTGCTGACGCGACGAAGCAACCTCTACCGGTTAGTAACCAAATGGTGCTGAAGCTATTTACCGATTTCGCGAACAGTCACCCTACTACCGCATTCCTTTCCAAAGGCCAGGAAGATGGCGGGTACGCGACATGGCCTGATACTCCCGATCTCGCCAATTACGATCCACGAGTACGCCCTTGGTATAAAACTGCCATGGCATCACCAGGCAAAACGGTACGCAGTGCTGCCTATTACTGGGCTGGCACCAACGTAACCCTGATGGCTACCACACGCACGGTGAGCAATGCCCAAGGCCAGCCTATCGGGGTCTTAAGCCTCGATGTTTCGCTTAACGGCCTTACCGATATGATCAAACGCATCAAGTTGGGCCAGAGCGGTTACGTCATGCTTGTGGAAGAAAACGGGAATGTGCTGGTTGACCCGAGCGACGCAGCTCATAACTTTAAATCGATGAGAGATATCGGCGATAGCTACGCCACACTGGCCCAAACCAAAGAAGGTTTAGTACAGGTTGAGATTAATGGCGTGCCATTCATGGCCAACGTCTGGTCTTCAGAAAAACTTGGGTGGCGTTTTATCGGTTTAATTCCACGAGCGGAAGTGATGGCCCAAGTCACACATCTGACCTGGCTCATTGCGAGCATCGCGACGGTGTTAGCGCTTATTTTTGCCGTGCTCGGCGCGAGCTTCGCTGGGTTGATCGTGCGACCGATTCGCAGTGTCGCGGGTGGTCTAGAAAGCATTGCCCAAGGTGAAGGCGATCTGACTCGGAATCTGGAGGTACGCGGCCGAGATGAAACTGCTACGTTGGCTCGTTGGTTCAATCAGTTTCTTGGAGCGATTCGGCAGTTGGTTCAAAGCATCAGCTCGGCTTCTGGTGACTTGCAAAAAGCATCAGATAAAACCACTGAGGTTGCCCGTGACATGAATAATGCAGCTGGTCGCCAACGAGAAGCAGTGGAATTGGTTTCGACTGCGTTCAATGAAATGGTCGCCACAGCCAATGAGGTCGCACGCTCATGCAGCGCAGCCGCCTCTTCGGCAAGCGCAGGTCGTAGCCAAGTGCACAATGGCCAGCTGCGCATCGACGAGGCAACCGGCAGCGTTGGCCAGCTCAGTGAGAACCTACTGCTATCGACACACTCCATGGAATTACTGGAGCAGGACAGTAAAAATATCAACACGATCCTGGACACAATTCGATCAATAGCCGACCAAACCAATTTGCTTGCACTCAATGCGGCAATCGAAGCGGCGCGTGCAGGTGAGCAAGGACGAGGATTCGCGGTAGTGGCTGACGAAGTGCGTGCTCTGGCGAAGCGCACCGCTGACTCGACCGGCGAAATCGATGATCTGCTGGGTGGCTTAGCTAGACGTACCCACGAGGTAACTGCGCAGATGCAAAATAGCTTGGCGATGTCGAAGACCAGCGTCGACCGCATTCATCAGGCTCGTGAAAGTTTCGAGTACATCCGCAGTTCCGTAGACGACATCCGCGACCAGACCACCCAGATTGCAACTGCGGCAGAAGAACAACATCAAGTGGCTGAGGATATAAATCGACATATCATTCAGATCCACTCCGATGCGCAACTGGTAGAGAAACTCGCGCAATCCGCTCGCAGTGACTCAGGCACCTTGGCGCAATTGTCCGGCGAGCTAAACGGCCTGGTGGGACGCTTCAGAACTTAGGTTTTGCTGATTTCAATCGCGATAACCTCTTGCAGGTTATCGCAGCTAAACACCTACCGATTGGAGGTAATACGTCGGGATGAGGTAACCTCATGGGTGAACGATTTGCATGGCGTCAAGGATAGGGCGTGTAGACGCCGACGCCGAATTGACCCACGTACCGACGCAAACTGCCCCCCCCGAGTCGGCACAGATTGTCCTTCATCAGTAAGCGAATTTTACTTCTCGATACCACGATACAAACTATCTTTGATACAGAGGGTTAAAAGGCTGCCCAAACGTACCGGCCCAATGACTTCAGCTTGTCCTTCGCCGGTTTGATGTCACGCTTCCCGTCTTTTGACTGGTCTTCTTGAACGACTGCAAAAGGGAAGAGATCGTATGCGCTGCGCAAACTGCGGATTCGAGAGTCCCTCCGAGGCCAGCTTCTGTGAAGCGTGCGGCGTCAAGTTGTCCCGCAGCTGCCCGCGCTGCGGCCACGAGGCGAGCCTTTCCGCCAAATTTTGCAGTGAATGCGGCGCGCCGCTGACCGATGCGCCCACTGCACCATCACCACGCCCCGAGCCTGTTTCAGAGCCCTCTCCCGCGCCCATTCATTACACGCCCCACCACCTTGCCGAGCGCATCCGCGCCGAGCAGGCGGCCATGGAAGCCCGAGGCGACACCGCCGGTGAGCGTAAGACCGTCACGGCACTGTTTGCCGACATGGCCGGTTCCACGGCGTTGATCCACGATCTCGATCCGGAAGAGGCCCACCGCCTGATCGAGCCCGTCGTCGCGCTGATGATGGAAGCCGTCCACCACTACGAAGGCTACGTGGCCAAAACACTGGGCGATGGCATACTCGCGCTGTTCGGCGCCCCTATCGCCCATGAGGATCATCCGCAGCGGGCGTTGTATGCGGCCCTGCGCATGCAGCAGGCGATACACCGACATGGCGACCGCATTCGCCTGGAGAAAGGCATACCGCTGCAAATCCGCGTCGGTATCCATACCGGAGAGGTCGTCGTGCGTTCGATCCGCACGGACAATTTGCACACCGATTACGATCCGGTCGGGAACACGATCCACATTGCCTCCCGGATGGAGAGCATCGCTGCACCCTCGTCGATCCTGGTAAGCGAGCCCACCTACAAGCTGGCGGAGGGTTATTTCGAATTCAAGGCTCTGGGGGCCGCCCAAGTCAAAGGCATTCCCGATCCCCTTGTTGTGTACGAGGTGCAGGGGCTCGGCGCGTTGCGCACGCGTCTGCAACTGTCGGCACATCGCGGGCTGGCCAGGTTCGTCGGCCGCCAGGTCGAGCTCGACCACCTGCATCAGGCGCTCGAGCAGTCCAAAGCGGGCCACAGTAAGGTCGTCGCGGTGGTAGGCGAGGCCGGAGTCGGGAAGTCACGGCTGTTTCATGAGTTCAAGGAACGCTCGCGGTGCGGCTGCCTGGTGCTGGAGACATTCTCGGTGTCGCACGGCAAGGCCTTTGCCTATTTCCCACTCATCGAGCTTCTGAACAATTATTTTCAGATCACTGTCCAGGATGACGAGCGGCGATGCCGGGAAAAGGTCATGGGCAAGACCCTTACGCTCGAGCGAGGCTTCGAGGATCTCGTGCCCTACCTGCTCTACCTGTTGGGTATCGGCGAACGCAGTTCAGCACTCGCGGAAATGGATCCTCAGATCCGGCGCGTTCGCACCTTCGACGCGATCACTCAACTACTGGCACGTGAGAGCCGCAATCAACCGATCGAGCTGCTGTTCGAGGATTTGCAATGGCTGGACTGCGAGACCGAAGCATTCCTCGTGTACTTGACCGACCACTTGGCGAGCTCCCCAATCCTGCTCCTCGTGAACTACCGGCCCGAGTATCAGCCTGTGTGGATACGTGCGGGTCATTGCAGCCAACTGCGGCTCGAACCGCTGGGCCCGGTCGAAGCACAGGCAATGCTCGCGACCCAGCTTGGGGACGATCCTACCCTCATCCCCCTCAAACAGCTCATCCTGGATAAGACGGAGGGAAACCCGTTCTTCATGGAGGAAGTGGTGCAAACTCTGATCGAGGAGAAATTGCTGTTGGGTGAAGCCGGTCAGTATCGGATCGAGCAAACTCCAGCTGCGCTGCATATCCCCACTACTGTGCAGGGTGTACTCGCTGCCCGTATCGACCGGCTCCCCGTAGCGGAGAAGGAGTTGCTGCAGACCCTCGCCGTTATCGGCAAAGAGTTTCCGTTCAGTCTGATCCGGTGCATCTGTGATGGGCAGGATGCCCAGACGGACGACAAGTTGTGTAATCTGCTCGCCCGACTGGAGGCTGCGGAGTTCATTTACCAGCGGCCCGCATTTCCGGAGGTGGAGTATTCGTTCAAGCATGCGCTGACCCAGGAGGTCGCGGGCCACTCGCTACTCACGGAGCGGCGTAGCGCGCTGCATGAGCGCACAGCGCAGGCCATCGAGGCACTGTTCCCCACTCGCATCACGGATTACTGCAGCGAACTGGCGCATCACTACAAGCTGAGCGGCAATGTCCCGAAGGCCGTGGAATACCTGCACCGTACCGGGCAACAGGCCCTCCAGCATTCCGCCCATCTCGATGCGATGCGTCATCTCAGCGCGGCACTGGAATTGCTCGAACATTTGCCCGACACGCCCACGCGTGCACATCAGGAACTGACGTTGCTACTCGCCCTGGGGCCAGCCTTGATGGCCGTGCGCGGCTATGGTGCGCCCGAGGTGGCGGCCACCTACACCCGTGCACTGGCGCTATGCGCGCAAGTAGGCGACGACTCGCTTTTCTCTACGCTGCTGGGGCTGTGGAGTTACTACACGTTGCGTACACAATACTCAACCGCATGCGAACTGGCTGAACGATTGCTCAGTATTGCGCAAACCGCGCAGGATCCGGACTTGCTCGTGGAAGCCCATGCGGCACTTGGGCAGACATTGCTTTTCCAGGGTGATCTCAAAAACGCCCATGACCATCAGGAACGGGCGCGTGTCCTCTACGACCCTGATCGCCATCGCACACATTCCATTACGTACGGCATGGATCCGGGCTACTCCCTGTCATTTTCGGCCTGGAGCCTTTGGTACTTGGGTTTTCCCAATCAGGCAAGCATGCGCAGCCAGGATGCCCTTGCTCTGGCCAAGAAGATTGCCCACCCATTCAGCCTGGCCTTCACTCTGTCCGCTACGTCGATACTGGGACAGTTTCGGTACGACGTACAACTCGCCGAAGAGTGTGCAGATGCCGCCATCAAGCTTTCTCTAGAGCAAGGATTTCCGTTGTATTTGGCAAGGGGGAATATTCTTCAAGGTTGGGCTCGCGCAGAGCAGGGAAACACTGACAAGGGAATCGCTCAGATAAGCAACGGTATTGCCGCTTATCGCGCAGCCGGAGCAGAGCTTGGATGTTCTTATTTTCTGGCCCTGCTAGCCGCAGCACACAGGCTCGCCGGGCAACCGCAGGCAGGATTGGATGCCGTGACCGACGCTCTAACTATGGTGAACAGAACAGGCGAGCACTTTTACGAAGCAGAGCTGTACCGCCTCAAGGGCGCTCTTACCCTGCAATGCCCGGGAGAAAACCGACAGGATTCTTCCGTGCAGCAGGAAGCGGAAGCGTGCTTTCACAAGGCAATCTCAATCGCTCGACAACAAGGGGCAAAGTCATTCGAGCTACGCGCCACAGTCAGCCTTGCTCAGCTATGGGAAACACGAGACAAAGAGGCGGCCAGGCAAATGCTGGCCGACATTTACAGCTTTTTCACCGAAGGCTTCGACAGCGTCGATTTGCTACAAGCCAAGGCGCTGCTCGATGCATGGGCATCAAGCGAGGGGTGAGCGATTGATGACTCGGGGCAGTGACGAGCGCAAGTCGGTCACGCTGGCTTTACAGGGCGGCGGGATGCACGGTGCGTTCACCTGGGGCGTGCTTGATCGGTTGCTCGAGGACGGCAGGCTTGCCATTGAAGGGGTGAGCGCAACCAGTGCCGGCGCGATGAATGCCGTCGTACTTGCCTCCGGCATGCTGCAAGGTGGCGAGGTCGGCGCACGCCAGGCGCTGCACGATTTCTGGTACGCCGTGGCGCAGTCCGCCGAGCGTTATAACCCGTTGCGTTGGATGCCATGGCTGAAAGGGAAGCACAGCTTCGGGTTGGACTATTCACCCATGTATACGTTCGCGGACATGACGCTTCGTATCTTCTCTCCTTACCAGTTCAATCGCCGCAATTTGAGTCCGCTACGAGAAGTGCTGGAGAGGCAGGTAGATTTTGCCGCCTTGCGAAGCCAATGCCCGTTCCACCTCTATGTGTGCGCGACCAATGTCGAGACAGGGAAGATACGCATCTTCACAGGCGATGACATCTGCGCTGAGGCGGTGCTTGCTTCGGCCTGTGTGCCGACATTGTTCCAGGCAGTCACGATTGACGGGCAGAACTACTGGGATGGCGGCTATATGGGAAACCCGGCTATTTTCCCGTTGATCTACAACTGCAATACACGCGATGTGGTGATCGTCCACATTAACCCGCTCGTCCGCCCAGGCGTGCCCATTACCGCTGCCGACATCCTCAATCGTATCAGTGAAATCAGCTTCAACTCGTCGCTGATGCGTGAGCTGCGTACCATCGCTTTTGTCACCGACCTCATTCAGCAAGGTAAGCTCGATCGCAACGAGATGAAGGAGATGCTGATCCACTCCATTAAGTCTGACGAGGCGATGTGCGCGCTCAGCGTGTCCAGCAAGTACAACGCGGACTGGGACTTCCTTTGCGGACTGCGCGACAACGGACGCGGCGAGGCCGAGGCGTGGCTCACGGAGAACTACCGGAATATTGGCGAACGGTCGACTATCGACATCCGAAAAGAATTCCTTTGAATGCCGCCATCACACTGGGAAAGTTGGTTGGCAATTTTGACTGGCGCATAGCGCTGGCGACTCTTGCCGGGCAATGGTAAACATTTCCGAACGAATCCTGAACTGCGCGTAGGCACCTGCAGCCTGGAAGCTGCAGACACCTCTCAATGTGTCGCTGAGCACCTCAATATCCCCCGCCTTCTGCTGATCGAAAAACTGGCGAGCACTGATATACTTTGGCGATGTTCTCTTCCCATCAGGGAAACAGGGAGACCATAGCCTCCCGGCAGGGCCAACCTCCGGGGTTTTGCTTTTCTTCCCCCCTCCCCGCGTCATTGTCTTAACTTCAGTTCAGCTCTTCGACCAACACCCTGTTAAAACTGGACGGGTCTGCCATCTGTGGTACATGGCCTTTGCCTGCAAACTCGATCAACCTCGCTCCCGGAATCAACTTGGCTGCCTACTTCCCAAGGACACGGTAGTAACCGATCTTCGCCTTGATATCAGGCGGGGCAATGAAGCAGTACTCCGCATAAAAAGGGCCCTTGAAGGGCCCTTTCTTGTACTCAAACCGAGATCACTTGGTCAGCCAGGACTCGACCGTGGCAGAGCCGTATTCGGCTTTCCACTCTTTCAGCGTCCGGTGATTGCCACCTTTGGTTTCGACGAGTTCGCCGGTGTGCGGGTTCTTGTAGACCTTCACTTGGCGTGGCTTTCGGCTGCCGGTTTTAGATTCGGCTGCTGGAGCACGGCGGCCCGCTTGTGGATCAAGCAGGTTGATCACGTCTTTCAGACTGTAACCATACTCAGCCAGCAAAGCGCGAAGCTTCGTTTCGAATTCGATTTCTTTCTTGAGGCCAGCATCGTCTTTGAGAGCTTCGAGCGCTTGGAGCTGCTCGGCCAGGTGTTTTTCGAGTTGGCGGAATTCTGCAAGCTTAGACATGATGATTCTCTATGTAGTTAGTCTCCTAACAACACACCAAAAACAGCAATTTGAATTTAGGACAAGTGTCCTACGTGATCTTTCGACCGATAGATTGAATCACGGAGGTAGCACGTGCTCACGTACTTGGGAGCAGTAAGACGAGAAGCAGAACATAGTTAACTTAAACACTAACATTAGTCCGGAAGCGAACGTCGTATGAAGCTCCCAACACCCAGCGCTCATACTGAATCACTTCGCTGTCGAGTAGCTTGCCAACAGATAAGCGATCCTGCTGTAACCAGCACCGCCCTCCTTGCCAAAACTGTTTATTCAACACAGCGCCCAACCATACTGAAGCAAATGCCGATGACAGCACGAGTGCGACGTAGGAGGCCGTCGCCAGCAAGGTGAGATTTCCGCGCAAGATGCCTATGTTCCAGAGCGCGTAGCCACCCGCCATTCCTATAGCTGCAGCAACAAGTTCTAGACTGCGACCCAAAGTGAGCGCTGGAATCACCTCGCTGCTGAACAGCGCTACATTTTGAAAAGTGGATCATAGGCAACGAGGAGGCCCACCATTTCCGAGCCTCCTCAGCGGGAATGGGTTAACTGCTGACCGTAGCGATTTGCTTCGCACGACGGTTCTGTTTGCCAATCAGAAACACCAATAGCGAACCGATCGCGGTCAATGCACAGAGCGGCATCAGTGCGATAGGAAAACTCCCGGTCTGATCACGCAGTACCCCGATCACTGAACTCATGGCGCCCGTACCCAAGTGGGCAAAGGTATTGATCGCGGCAATCCCGGTGGCCAAAGTCGCCGGCGGCAGGGATTCGGAACAAAGTGCCCAGAACGGCCCCTTGATCGCATAGTTACCCATCAATACGAGCGTCAGCAGTATCAGCGTGATGGTCAGGGAGTCCGTGAACAGCGTGGCCGCGAAGCTCACTGCAGTAATGGCCAGCGGTATAGCAGTGCTCTTGATCCGCTCCCCGCTCTTGTCCGCACGCAGCCCCCAGAAAATCATGAAAGCGGCGGCCATGCCGAACGGAATCATGTTCAGCAGACCCGTTTGCATGTTGGACAGATGGAAGGACTTCAGGATCTGCGGCATCCACAGCGACAGCGTATTGCTGGTTGCCGAACTGCCCATGTAGATAATCGAAAGTACCCATACATATTTGTTAGTAAACACGGCCTTGAGGGTGCCGCTTATGCTATGAGCGTGTTGAGGAATACGACTTTCCCGCGCGGCCTTATCGCTGGTCAGTTGCTCGCTCAGCCAATCCTGTTCCTGCTGAGTCAACCATTTCGCTTCGCTTGGTCGATTTGGCAATACCTTCAGCGCGAGCAATCCCAGAGTGATTGCGGGAATTGCTTCAAGCATAAGCAACCACTGCCATCCCTTGAGGCCTGCCAGGCCGTCCATTTGCAACAGCAGTGCCGACACAGGCGAGCCGAGAAAGTTGGAGAGTGGTATCGCCACCATGAACAGCGCAACTATTCGAGCCATGTATGCTTTGGGGATGCACTGCGTGAGGTAAAGAATGACGCCGGGAAAGAAACCGGCTTCGGCTGCACCCAAGAGAAAGCGGGAAATCGAATAGGATATCGGCCCGACCGCAAATGCCGAACAGAACCCGACGATCCCCCAAGTGATCATGATGCGCGCGATCCACCGCCGGGCACCGAAACGCTCCATGGCCATGTTGCTGGGCATTTCGCAAAGTACATAAGCAACGAAAAACAGCGTGGCGCCGAATCCGAACGCACTGGCCGTCAGGCCGATGTCCTGGTTCATGGTCAGGGCAGCGAAGCCGATATTGACTCGGTCGATGTAGGCGATGAAATAACAGAGCACGAGAAAGGGAATCAGGCGAAACCCCAACTTGCGCATCGTCGAACTTTCAATTTCAGCATTGGATGGCTTGTTCATGGAGACCACTCTTTTGTAATTGGAATAGGCTGACCCTGTGCAGAACTTCTCGATGCGGCACGAGAGGTTCGACTGCAACGTCACACTTCAAACTTTCTGTATGTTTTCGTTATAAATGGGTGAGATGAATGGTTATCTGCTAATGCAGGCGTAAGTTTCAGCTTTCGCCTTTTGCAAAACCGAATAGCCTTCGAGGTGCTTGCACCAGCAACGAATAACTAAGCTGCGTCGAACACTCCAGGGCTTGCAGCTGATCGATTACTGTGCCGAAGCCGATGCTTTGCTCATGCTGCGTGTGCGGCCAGTCGCTGCCCCATACAAGCTGGCGAAGGCCGAAACTTTGTTCCAACAGCGGTAATGCCATTCGAGCGAAATTGATGTTCTGTTGCGGCGTACCTCCCAAGCGATAGATTCCCGATACCTTCATCCAGATCGACCCTTTCGAGCCCAATTCCAGTAACTCGCAAAACCCGGGCTGATCGACCCCCGAACGGGCATCCGGCCGGCCGAAATGATCAATCACCAACTTCAAGCCGAACGGCATCAATTGATGGATCAGTCCCGGCAGATCCTTTACCTCCCGATGCAATTCGACATGCCAGTCAAGATCAGCGATGTGGCTGAAAAACTCTCTCCAGGCACTGTTACGAAAATCAGGTAACGCCTTGCCCATCAGGTTCAAGCGAACGCCGACCACGCCCAGGTGATCCATCTCATCCAACGTGGCGCGACTAACGCCTGGCTCCAGCACGACCACGCCTCGCAACTGCTCCGGCGCTTGCCTCAACGCCGCCAGCAGATAGCTGTTGTCGGTACCGAGAAAGCTCGGCTGCACCAATACGCCATGACTCAAACCATGGGCAGCCAGGTGGTTCAGATACTCGGCAAGCGGGGCATCGTAGTCAGGGGCGTAGCGCCGTGTAACGGCCAGGCTTAGTCCCCGACTAAAGACATGCGCATGGGAATCGATGCCAGTGATCGATGTTGAACAGGTATCAGACATGGGTTTCATCTATCGCAAGTAAGGATCATCACGCTCGGGCGCTCTCGCCGTTAACCGGGACGGATGAGGCTGTAGCTTCGAGACTGCGACCACGGGTTTCCGGCAGGCAGAGGGCCGCGACTACCGCCACGCCATAGGCGATCCCGGCGTCAATACCAATGGCCGAGCCCAGCGACATGGAGTCACTCATATGGCCGACCAGAAACGGGAACACCGCAGAGAGCACTCGGCCGAAGTTGTAGCAAAAACCCACGCCAGCGCCGCGCACATCCGCCGGGTACAGCTCATTGAACAGTGCACCGAGGCTGGCCGGAATGCCCGCCGCGAAGAAGCCAAGTGGAAAACCGAGGAACAGCATTTGGGTATTGGTCAGGGGCAGGAACACGTAGCACTGCACGGTAACCACACAGCACAGGGCGAACAGCACGATGTTTTTGCGGCGGCCAATACGGTCGATCAAGAATCCGCTAACAACGCAGCCACACCAGAAGGCAAAGATGATCACGGCCAGGTAGCCACCGGAGTTCAGCACCGACAGGTTGCGTTCGGTCTTGAGGAATGTCGGCAGCCACGTCATCACCGCGTGGTATCCGCCGTGTGCGCCCAGACCCAACAACCCGCCGAACAGCGTAACGCGGAGCAGTTCAGGACGGAAAATACCGGCCAGGGATTTGAAGAAACTCTGCGGAATGGCGTGTTCTTTCTGCAAACGCTGGAAGCTGTCGGGCTCCTCGACATTGCGGCGTACCCAGAGGATCAGGAATGACGGCAGCAGGCCTACGATAAACATCACACGCCAGGCCATGTCTTGCGGTACGAACGTATAAATCAGTGCAAATACCCCGACCGCCAGGCCCCAACCGACGGCCCAGGCACTTTGCACGGTGCCCATCACTTTGCCGCGGTATTTCGGGTTGATGGTTTCGGCCATCAATACCGCGCCGGCAGCCCACTCACCGCCAATGCCGAAGCCTTGCAGTGCCTTGACCATCAGCAACTGATGGAACCCGGTGACGAAGGCGGACAGAAAGGTGAAGAAGGAGAACCACAGAATCATCCACTGCAACGTACGCACCCGGCCGTAGCGGTCGGACAACGTCCCCCCTACCCATCCGCCGATGGCCGAAGTGACCAGCGTGACGCCGCTGATCAGCCCGGCATCGCCCTTGGTCAGTGCGAACGCAGCGATCAACGCCGGAATGGCCAGGCCGAACATTTGTACTTCCAGAGCATCCAGCGACCATCCGCCGAAGCAGGCCCAAAACGTTTTGCGCTCCCGAGGAGTGACTTGGCGATACCAGCTGAACATGATTTCTTATCCTTATAAGTGAAACGTGAGGCAGCCGAAAGCGAACCGCGCCGCTACGAGACCAGGCATGGCAAGCAAGACGATGAAGCCGGCGCAGATCAGGCGCCGATGAGCGATCCGCTATTGAGGCAAGGCGCTAGCGAATATCCACGCTGTAACGGAAGTGCTCGGCATGCCCACGGGAGCGACGCCATTCCAGAGGCGTCCCGGCGTAGTCACGCGCCAGACGCTCGATCACCACCACGGGACTGTTGACCGGTACTTGCAGCAATCGCGCATGCACGTCGTTTACAGACTCGGCGGTGAGCGTTTCTTCGGCAGAAGCGACGACCTGACCGCAGACCTCTTCGTAAATCGGATACAACAGCGGCCCTTTTCGACTCAGGTCGATCTCCAGCAGCGGCTGAAACCGGCTGCGAGGCAGCCAGATTTCTTCGGCAAGTACCGGCTGAACATCGAGAAGACGTACGCGAACAATGCGAATAACCGGTGCGTCGATTGGCAGGCCTAACGTTTGGGCCACCGCTGAGGGTGCGGCCACCGGCTCAATCGACAAGATGCGACTTTCCGGCACCTGGCGCTCGCCCGCGGCAGTCTGGAAGCGGAAAAATCGGAACAGTGACGATTGAAACTGCGGCCGGCGAACGAAGGTGCCTCGACCTTGCTGACGCTCCAGAACGCCCTCACTGACCAGCGCGTCGACCGCTTTGCGTACGGTGCCAGTGGACAGTTGGTACTCAGCTGAAAGTGCAGCCTCGGTGGGAATGGCCTCTCCCGGACGCCAGCGATTGTTGGCAATCTGTTCAGCCAACTGATCTCGCAGGCGCTGATAAAGCGGTAGCCGGACATCACTGGATAAGGAGCTCATCGACTTTATTCACCTTGTTATCTAGTCATATATATGAATCTTGAGGCGAGTATTCTCCTGATGCATTTTTCTGTCAAGAAGGGTGTCCGAACCTGGCTGACGAACGGAGGGCGGTAACAGATTCAAGCAGCTGAATGCCGCCTCGGCAGTTCTTGCCGCAGGGTCTGCGAAGCTTGTCCATCAACGACCTTATCTCTAGCTACTGAGGCGTACATGCCTTGTAGATCAGGCTGATTGGCCGTGTGGTATGGCTCAGCGGGAGCAGCCATCTGATGTTTCGAATCGGTCGAAATTTGTTTGCTACGTGTTGAACGTTGTCGCCCGGAAATAGCATCCCTGGACGATTGTTATCCGTCGCGACAGGCAGCTGCCAAAAGCGGACGTTCATCTCAGGGCCGCTTTCGGCTGTGGATTCAACCGGTCGAAAGCCGCTTGCGAACATCAAGTCGGAGCTTCGGATGATATGTTTGTGCTTTGATCATGAGCCAATACATAACCTTGCGCTGTCAGTGTGGCAGTCAGGCACCGTAATGCTCGACGGAAGACCGGATGACAGTCGGCAAACGGCAAATCAGCGAGCGGAGCCCAAAAAAAGCTGAAGGTGTGACCATGGCATCGAGCGTGTGATGATTCCATTGCTCCGGCCAAAGTGCCTGCGTGTAACACAGTTGAAATGACCATATCTGGTTGAGATGCTCGGCGTCCCAGCAGCCCAAATCGCTGACAACCGAGGCGGCTTCTATGCCTGATTCTTCGCTTAATTCACGCAGAGCGGTCTGAGCTGGAGTTTCACCTGTCTCGATTGTCCCTTTGACCAGTTGTACGCCTGCTATTGGATGGCGGAACAGAAGGATGTGTGTGCCAGGAATACTGGAGAGGATGACCGGGCAAGCCTTGTTCGGTGACATGGCGATTTCCTTATCGGCAATGAAGCACACATCTTACTGCCTTATCCCTTACGCAAGCGGCCAGATATTCAGATGTCCGCTTGGGGCCGGCTGCTGCCCTTCGTAACTGGTCGTTATCGACCGAACGTAAGGAGGTAGGAACCTTTAAGGCCCACCCTCCCACAACTCAGCAGCCACCTGCGAGCATTGCTACGTCCAGTAATCGACCTGATGATGCCGGCCGCTCGACAGAAGTCGCAAATCAATCCCGAGCAATCTTGTCATTTGCCAAGGCTTAGGGCAGGGTCGATACCACTGAGATCTCTGCCAAAGGAGTCACCCCATGTCAAAGCTATATCCCAGTATCGATCCCGAGGGGCTGGTCGAGTACTCAGTGGTCTACACCGACCGCTCGCTCAACCACATGTCGCAGTCATTTCAAGGCGTGATGAAGAACATTTCCAGGACCCTGAAACTGGTCTACAGCGCCCAGGCTGTTGCGGTGGTCCCGGGCAGCGGCACATTCGGCATGGAAGCGGTGGCGCGACAGCTTGCCACCGACCAGCAATGCCTGGTGATACGCAACGGCTGGTTCAGTTATCGCTGGAGCCAGATCCTTGAGATGGGCAACATCCCGGCGGCCACCACGGTGCTGAAAGCCCGACCGGTCGACACTGGTCGCCAGGCTGCCTACGCCCCACCCCCTCTGGACGAAGTGCTGGCAGCCATTGCGGCGCAGAAGCCGCAGATTGTCTTCGCCCCCCACGTTGAAACCTCATCAGGGATTATCCTGCCCGACGAGTACCTGCGGGCCGTCGGCGACGCCGTGCATGCGGTGGGTGGCCTGTTCGTGCTGGACTGCATCGCCTCAGGCACGCTTTGGGTTGATATGCAGAAATGCGCAGTCGACCTGCTGATCAGCGCACCGCAGAAAGGCTGGAGCGCCTCCCCTTGCTGCGCCCTGGTGATGCTCAGTTCCTTGGCCCTCGAGCGCATCGAACAGACGCAAAGCAGCAGCTTCGCCTGCGACCTGAAAAAGTGGCTTCAGATCATGCAGGCCTACGAACAGGGCGGACATGCCTACCATGCGACCATGCCCAGCGATTCCCTCGCGCGATTCAACGAAGTGATGAAAGAGACGCAAGCCTACGGTTTCGACAAGGTCCGCGACGAACAACAGGCTCTAGGCGATCGGGTACGCGCGATGTTGACCGGCAAAGGCATCAAAAGCGTGGCCGCAGTCGGCTTTCAGGCCCCTGGCGTAGTGGTGAGCTACACCGATGATGCCGACATCAAGAGCGGTAAGAAATTTGCCAACCACGGCCTGCAGATCGCCGCTGGAGTACCGTTGCAATGCGACGAGCCAGCCGACTTCCAGACCTTCCGCATCGGTCTGTTCGGGCTCGAAAAACTGCACAATATCGAGCGCACGGTCACCACCCTCGAGCAGGCACTGGACGAGGTGATGGTTAACTAAGCCCTCATCTTGCCCGCAGCACATACCGAACTTGTGAATTCCAGGAAGGCGTCCTGCCCTGGGCACTGCCGGCCCATGGCGCTGATCTTCGACGAATATGACGCTGGTCGCCCGGACGTCATGTTAGAACCATAAGGGAAAGCCCGTGCACGCGTCTTACTGACACGTGCACCCTTCAGCGCTATCCCATGCGATATCCCCGGATTGACCCTGACTCACACAGATCTTGAAGCACGCAACCACCTCATCCTCGCGTCAGCTTTTCGATCAGCGCCCGATACCCGGGAAACTGTTGACCAAGCTTTTGCCTATCACCCATTTCCATGTCCGCGAAATCAAATCCTGGCGAAACCGCTTCACTGATCAAGCCGAACCCCGCAGCGCCGTGCATCAGCTGTGAAGCTTTCCAGATCCCGCCCGGCACGTGCAGCTGCAAGCGTTGTCCGGCGAGAACATCGTGACCCATCACAATGGTTTGCAATGTACCGTCCGGAAAAATCAGCGTGTACTGAATCGGATCGCCCAGATGATAGTAATGAACGATGTCTGACTGGTTGAGATGGAAATGGCCAATCGGAGAATCCTGGGTCAACAGATAGAAAATCGACGTCATGCAATGGCGCTGGCCACCCGGAGTCACAATCGTGTTCTGGTCGTCCGATTGGTAGGTTCTGCGAAAGAATCCACCTTCGATATGGGGCTCAAGACCCAGGGCCTTGACCATTTCTCCAATTTCCAGGGTGTCTTGAGTCATTTTCAGATCACCTCCTATTCTTGATTTTAGTGTCATATTCGCAGCATTTATCGACATAATTCGACTAAATAGTGCTTTAGTCGAGTTGGCTTTTATCCTGCCCAGGCACCCTGTCCCGGCAAAAACATGTTTTGTCGACCTGAAGTCAACCTGGACCTCGAAGCCGTATCGGAAAACCGGTCGACTTCCCTGCCCCTCAGTCTCAGCTAAGTTTCGCTGCGTATCGTCTCCCTTGCGCAAGTTCGGCGCTGCACAGGAGAGGCAACCCGCCCATGAAACCCGATACAGCCGGATGGCTCAACAAAGTACCCGAGGTGACCCTGTCATTCTGGGTGATCAAGATCCTGTCCACGACGGTGGGTGAAACCGGCGCGGACTTTCTCGCAGTCGATGCCGGCCTCGGCCTGGGCTGGACCAGCGTTGGCATGGCGACTTTGCTGGCCATCGCCCTGTTCCTGCAGATGCGCAAGACCGCCTGTTCGCCCTGGATCTACTGGCTGAGCGTGGTGCTGGTGAGCATCGTCGGGACGCAACTCACCGACATCCTGACCGACGTTCTCGACGTCAGCCTGTACACCAGCACGGCCGTGTTTTCTGTTCTGCTCGCGCTCAATTTTTTCGTCTGGTACCGGGTGGAACACAACCTGTCGATCCGCGAGATCGTCACACCACGACGGGAATGGTTCTACTGGACGACCGTGCTCTGCACCTTTGCCCTCGGTACGGCGGCCGGTGACCTCGCGACCGAAGCGCTCGGCCTGGGTTTCACTCTCGGTGCCGTGATTTTCGCCGCGCTGATCGCCGCAACCCTGGTGGCCTGGCGCCTGGGCGCCAACATGGTGCTGACCTTCTGGATCGCCTACATCCTGACCCGTCCGTTCGGTGCCTCTCTCGGCGACTTGCTGACCCAATCCAGGACCTACGGTGGCCTTGGCATGGGCGCCACCTGGACCAGCGCGATCTTCCTGTGCGTCATCGTCCTGCTGGTTGCGGTCGCACAGGTCAGCATCGGCAACCGCAAACCCGTCACTCAGTAACACTTAATAGCTCATCAAGGAATCGTCATGCGCTCTTTTCAAAACATCATTCGCCACGTCGCCATTGTCTCGTCGATCTTTTTGCTCAGCATCGCCGCCGGTTGCTCGAAACCCGCCGACAAACCTGCTGCGGGCGCCACATCCGGTGCGATGAGTGCACAAACCCAGTCCGGTTCAAAATTGGGTGACCTGTCCGAGTTCCGCAGCATCGCCGCCGACGTTGTCGCGCTCGTCGATAAAAACGACCTGCCGGGTGCGAAAGCCCGCATCAAGGACCTGGAAAGCGCCTGGGACTCGGCCGAAGCCGGGATCAAGCCTCGCGCTGCCAGCGACTGGCATGTTGTGGACAAGGCCATTGACCGCGCGCTCGACGCCTTGCGCGCCAGCAGTCCGCAACAGAGCGACAGCAAGGCCCGCATGGACGAGCTGATGAAGGCCTTCGACTCGATGAAGGGCGCGCAATAACCAGGCGGACAAACGCCGGTACAGGTGCTTCAATACAGGCGCGACGGTCAAGACCGCCGCGCCTTTTTTTCGGAGCGGGACATGCGCATATTGCTGGTCGAAGATGACCCGATGATCGGGGACGCCATCCACGGCGCACTGAGTGATGCGAGCTACGCGACCGACTGGGTGAAAAACGGCCTTACCGCGCTTTCGGCGCTGGAGACCCAGCCCTACGACCTGGTGCTGCTCGACCTCGGGTTGCCAGGCAAGGACGGGCTCGATGTGCTCGACAGCATTCGCGGCCGCAACAACCCGGTACCTCTGCTGATCATCACCGCACGGGACAGCCTCGACGATCGCCTGCGCGGCCTCGACGGTGGCGCCGACGACTACTTGCTCAAACCCTTCGACATGGCCGAGCTGCTTGCCCGCATGCGCGCGGTGCTTCGGCGCAAAGGCGGTAGCGCCCAGTCATTGCTGGACAACGGTGTGGTGGCACTGGACCTGGTGTCGAAACAGGCGAGTACGGCGCAAACCCCCAACGTCCAACTGTCCAGCCGCGAATTCGCCCTGCTGCAGGCCCTGCTGATCCGCCCGGGGGCGATCCTCTCGCGCAGCGAACTCGAAGACCGCCTCTACGGCTGGGGCAACGAAGTGGAAAGCAACGCCGTGGAGTTTCTGATTCATTCGCTGCGACGCAAGCTGGGCAACCAGGTCATCAAGAATGTCAGGGGTATGGGATGGATGGTTTCAAAAAGCGCCTGAGCGACTCGGTCCAGGTACGGCTGTCGGTCGCGCTGTCGCTGGCCATCCTGCTCGTGGCGGTGCTGGCCGGGATGTTTGCGTTCGTCTCGGCCCTCGACGAGGCCCACGAAATGCAGGACGAAACCTTGCGTCAGGTGGCCGTCCTGTTCGATCGGCAGCAGATGACCCTGCACTACCCCACTGCCGGAAAAATTGCCGGTGACGACGAGGAATCCAGGGTCATCGTGCAATACCTGACCGACAGCGGTAAAGCCGTCGGCACCACTGACGACAACGTCCTGCCGCTGCCCTTCCCCACGACGCTGGCCAATGGCCTGTCGACCTTGAATATCGCTGGCGAAGACTTTCGCGCATTGGTCAGGACCACCACCCGTGGCGAGCGCATCGTCGTGGCCCAGGAGACGGGGGTTCGCGACAAGGAGGCGCGCGAGAGTGCCTTGCGCAGCCTGCTGCCGTTTCTCATTCTGTTTCCGGTGCTGTTGCTGGTGGTGAGCGATCTGGTGCACAAGCTGTTTCGCCCCATCGCCACCCTCTCCGATGACATAGACCGACGCGACAAACAGGCCCTGCACCCGGTCGACGAACACCATTTGCCAACCGAGATCCGCCCTTTCGTCGTGGCCATCAATCGCCTGCTGGCGCGGGTTGCGCAGTCCATGGAAAACCAGCGCCGCTTCATCGCCGACGCCGCCCACGAACTGCGCTCGCCCATGACCGCCCTGTCCTTGCAAGCCGAGCGACTACAGGCCACACCCATGCCGACGCAAGCCGTCGAGCGCCTGCTGCCGCTGTCGCGCGGCATAGAGCGCAGCAGAAAGCTGATCGATCAGTTGCTGGCCCTGGCCGCCGCGCAATCGAACGCGGAGCGGCCGCAGACCACGGTTTCAGTGCATGAGGTCTATCGACGGGTGCTGGAGGACCTGCTGCCCCTGGCGGAGCGCAAGAACATCGATATCGGCGTTGAAAGCACCCAGGACGTGCAGGTCGTTATCAACGAAATGGACCTGCTGATCCTGGTCAAGAATCTGGTGGACAACGCGATCCGCTACACCCCTTGCGGCGGACGAGTCGACCTGTCGGTGGAGCTGGCGCAGGAAACCGTGATCCTTCAGGTCAAGGATTCCGGACCGGGTATCACCGCCGATGAACAAATGCGCGTGTTCGACCCGTTCTATCGCAGCGTGGGCACTGAAGAGTCAGGCTCAGGGCTGGGCTTGTCCATCGTCAGGGCCATCGCTGAGCGCACCGGGGCTCGTCTGCATCTGGGATTCTCGAATGAGACGGACAAAAGCGGCTTATGTGTTTCGATCGGGCTACCAAGAGGCATAGACTAAATCCCTGTGTATCACAGTGTGTCAGCAGGACTGCCCGATACACAGACTTTCATCCGGCCGTCGATTCGACACAGGCCGGATACGTTACCGCGCTTTAATGCAAGCAATGTTTGAAGGGGCTCAGACAGGCCCCCTGACCCATGGCTGGTAATGGAGATATCCCATGAAGATGGCACTGCACAACAGCAAACCCGGCAAGACTCGCCGCCACCTGGTCGGCCCTTCTATCCTCGCGCTTGCGCTGTTCGGCGTGCTCGGCGTGGCCCATGCG
>NZ_JBGLYV010000260.1:0-340 GCF_047304225.1 Pseudomonas sp. Pseusp3
GCCTGTGCTGGCGCCGCGCTTCCACGGCGTGTTCATCGGCGGCGCGGTGCTGTTCGGGCTGAGCGCCATCGCCTGCTTCAGCCTGGCCCAGCAGGTTCCATTCAATCCCCTCGAGATTCTCTGGGACGCGCGGCAGTCGGCGCGCCTGCTGCTGATTTACCTGCTGCTGTTCGTGCCGTTCTTCTGCGCGGCGGTGTGCATCTGCCTGACAGTCACCTGCTTTCAGGAACAGATTCATCGGATCTACGCCTTCGACATACTCGGCGCCGGCGTGGGCAGCCTGTTGATCGTCGTCGCACTGTTCGCCCTGACGCCCGTCGATGCGCTGCGGCTGCTGGGC
>NZ_JBGLYV010000261.1:0-340 GCF_047304225.1 Pseudomonas sp. Pseusp3
TTCAGTCGGTTAGAATACCGGCCTGTCACGCCGGGGGTCGCGGGTTCGAGTCCCGTCCGCTGCGCCATATTCGGTAACCTGGAACACTGAACGCCAGGTCACCACGGAAAAGCCCGCTTAGGCGGGCTTTTTTCTGTCTCATGTTTGACTGTTGTTCCTGTGGGTTGCATCGTTTCACCGGTTTTTAGATTTTTTTGAAAAAACTTCAAATAAATCAACACTTTATAAAAACCTGTGGCATAATGTGCCCCGCAACGAAGGTAAAGGGTGATTAGCTCAGCTGGGAGAGCGTCTGCCTTACAAGCAGAATGTCGGCGGTTCGATCCCGTCATCACCCACC
>NZ_JBGLYV010000262.1:0-335 GCF_047304225.1 Pseudomonas sp. Pseusp3
CCGCTGTTCGGTATCTCCAACCAGATGCTGGCCGGTATCGCGCTGATGCTCGGCACCGTGGTGCTGATCAAGATGAAACGCCAACGCTACATCTGGGTGACCTTGCTGCCGGCGGCATGGCTGCTGATCTGCACCACCACCGCCGGCTTCATCAAGCTGTTCGATGCCAACCCGGCGATCGGCTTCCTCGCCCTGGCGAAAAAATACAGCGATGCCCTGGCCAATGGTCAGATCCTCGCCCCGGCCAAGGACATCACGCAGATGCAGCACGTGATCTTCAACGCCTACACCAACGCAACGCTGACCGCGCTGTTCCTGTTCGTGGTGTTCAGCAT
>NZ_JBGLYV010000263.1:0-323 GCF_047304225.1 Pseudomonas sp. Pseusp3
GTGCCGTTGAGCAGGGCCAGGCCTTCTTTCGCGGCCAGGGTCAGCGGGGTCAGGCCGGCGACTTTCAGCGCTTCGGTCGCTTCCATCCACTCGCCCTTGTAACGCGCCTTGCCTTCGCCCAGCAGCACCAGCGACATGTGCGCCAACGGCGCCAGGTCACCGGACGCACCGACCGAGCCTTTCAATGGTATGTGCGGGTACACCTCGGCATTGATCAGGGCGATCAGCGCGTCGATCACCACGCGGCGGATGCCGGAGAAACCACGGCTCAGGCTGTTGACCTTGAGCACCATGATCAGGCGCACCAGCTCGTCGCTGATCGG
>NZ_JBGLYV010000264.1:0-313 GCF_047304225.1 Pseudomonas sp. Pseusp3
GCGGCAGGCGAGCTAACGCTCGGCCTGTTGAATGGTGAAAAGCGTGGGGGTATGCCGACCTGCTTTTGCTCTGCTCTGCTCTTCTGTAGGAGCGAGCTTGCTCGCGATGGTCGGCAACGATGACGTGGGCTGCCTGAATGCCCGCGGAGTCCTGGCGTTTTTCGCGAGCAAGCTCGCTCCTACAGGGGAAGGGCGTTCGGTTGTGGTCAGGCCGCCTCGCTTTTGCTTTTGCTTTTGCTTTGGCTTTTGATCTGCTTGCCCCCTCGAGAGGCCGAGCGCAGGTTCTGCGCAGTGGGCAACCCGGCATGGATGC
>NZ_JBGLYV010000265.1:0-311 GCF_047304225.1 Pseudomonas sp. Pseusp3
TAGCTCAGTTGGTTAGAGCGCACCCCTGATAAGGGTGAGGTCGGCAGTTCGAATCTGCCCAGACCCACCAATTTTGTGTGGGAAACGCCTGTAGAAATACGGGGCCATAGCTCAGCTGGGAGAGCGCCTGCCTTGCACGCAGGAGGTCAACGGTTCGATCCCGTTTGGCTCCACCACTACTGCTTCTGATTGTGTAAAGCTTAGAAATGAGCATTCCATCGATGATGGTGAATGTTGATTTCTAGTCTTTGACTAGTTCGTTCTTTAAAAATTTGGGTATGTGATAGAAAGATAGACTGAACGTTACTTTC
>NZ_JBGLYV010000266.1:0-303 GCF_047304225.1 Pseudomonas sp. Pseusp3
CGGGGGCATTGCCCTCCGGTCGGCTGCGCGCGACCTGCATGCAATGAGTTCGACTGCGTCGAACGGCGCTGCGCGCCTATCCCCGGATGAACGCCTCCACTCAGCCTGCCGAGGGGGCGGGTGGATCAAGATCAAGAGCGGCAGGCGAGCTAACGCTCGGCCTGTTGATTGGTGAAGAGCGTGGGGGTATGCGGCCCTGCTTTGCTCTGCTCTTCTGTGGGAGCGGGCTTGCTCGCGATGGACGTCAACGATAACGCGGGCTGTCTGAATCCCCGCGGTGTCCCGGCGTTTTTCGCGAGCCAG
>NZ_JBGLYV010000267.1:0-302 GCF_047304225.1 Pseudomonas sp. Pseusp3
GGATGGGACAGCGCCTTGTTCTCGCTGGCCAGGGCCGCCGCGGTGACCTGGGCGATCATGAAGCCGGAGTTCACGCCGCCGTTGGCCACCAGGAACGGCGGCAATTGCGACATGTGCTTGTCCATCATCAGCGAGATGCGACGCTCGCTCAGGGAACCGATTTCGGCGATGGCCAGGGCCATGTTGTCGGCGGCCATGGCCACCGGCTCGGCGTGGAAGTTGCCGCCGGAGATCACGTCGCCTTCGGCGGCGAACACCAGCGGGTTGTCCGAGACGGCGTTGGCTTCGATGGCCAGCACTTC
>NZ_JBGLYV010000268.1:0-296 GCF_047304225.1 Pseudomonas sp. Pseusp3
TGGGAGTCGGAGACTTCGCTGCGCTCGCCCAGCAGATCGCGGTAAGCGGCGGCGGCGTCGATCTGGCCTTTCTGGCCACGGGCGGCGTGGATGCGCGCGTCGAACGGCGAACGCGAACCCAGCACCGCTTCAACGGTCAGGCCGCCGAGGGCCAGGGCACCGGCGAACAGGTCTTCACCTTCGAACAGGCCGCGCAGGGCGAACGCGGTGGACACCTGGGTGCCGTTGAGCAGGGCCAGGCCTTCTTTCGCGGCCAGGGTCAGCGGGGTCAGGCCGGCGACTTTCAGCGCTTCGGT
>NZ_JBGLYV010000269.1:0-282 GCF_047304225.1 Pseudomonas sp. Pseusp3
GCCCAGGGCCAACCGGTCACCGCGCAGAACGGTCCGGTCACCGTGACCCTCGACAGCGGCAAGGTGATCACCATCGCTGAAGGTCAGAGTTCCGGCAGCCTGCCGGTGACCGTCGGCAACGACGTTTACAAGGGGCCAACCACCGTTACTGAGTCGATTCAATCGGCCGACGGCGGCAACCTCGAAGCGATCAACCCGGTGAAAACCCCGGTAGAAACCACGGTCACCGATGTCAACGACACCACCACGGTAACGCTGACCGCCACCCCGAGCGTGGACGAA
>NZ_JBGLYV010000026.1:0-69930 GCF_047304225.1 Pseudomonas sp. Pseusp3
AAAAAATTTCTCCCCCGGGCCGCTGAAAAAAAAAAATTGCGGGGCGGGGGGGCCCCCCCCGCCCCCCGCGAAAAGATCAAAGATCGTGATGCAGGTACGCGGCTTGTTTCGGCAGGCGCAGGCTGAACAGGAACGCCACCGCCATCATCACCGTGACGTACCAGTAGAAGGAGTTTTCCATCCCCCCGGCCTTGAGGCTCAAGGCCACGTATTCCGCCGAACCGCCGAAGATCGCATTCGCCACCGCATACGCCAGGCCGACACCCAGTGCACGCACCTCTGGCGGGAACATCTCGGCTTTCACCAGGCCACTGATGGAGGTGTAGAAACTGACGATCGCCAGTGCCAGGGTAATCAATACAAAGGCCAGGAACGGGCTGCTGACACTTTTCAGGCTCAACAGGATCGGTACGGTGAACAGCGTGCCGAGGGCGCCGAACCAGAGCATCGAGTTACGCCGGCCGATCTTGTCGGCGAGCATGCCGAAAACCGGTTGCATACACATATAGAGGAACAGCGCGCCGGTCATGATGTAGCTGGCGGTCTTGGCCGGCATGCCGGCGGTGTTCACCAGGTACTTCTGCATGTACGTGGTGAAGGTGTAGAAAATCAGCGAACCACCGGCGGTGTAACCCAGTACGGTGATGAACGCGGCTTTATGGTCGCGGAACAGTGCGCTGATGCTGCCGGCGTCCTTGTTCTCGCGCATTTCCTTGCTGGTGGTTTCTTTCAGCGAACGACGCAGATAAAGCGACACGAGCGCCGCCATGGCCCCCACCACGAAGGGAATCCGCCAACCGTAGGCACGCAACTCGTCTTCACTGAGGAACTGTTGCAGGATCACTACGACCAATACCGCCAGCAGTTGCCCGCCAATCAGCGTCACGTACTGGAACGAAGCGAAGAAACCGCGCTGCCCCTTGAGGGCGACTTCACTCATGTAGGTGGCGGTGGTGCCGTACTCGCCACCTACCGACAGGCCCTGGAGCAAACGCGCAAACAGCAACAGGATCGGTGCCCAGATCCCGATGCTGCTATAGGTCGGCAGGCAAGCGATCAGCAACGAGCCGAAGCACATCATCAGAATCGAGATCAACATCGAATTCTTGCGCCCGTGCCTGTCTGCCAACCGACCGAAAATCCAGCCGCCAATCGGTCGCATCAGGAACCCGGCGGCAAACACGCCCGCGGTATTGACCAACTGCACCGTGGGGTTGTCGGAGGGGAAAAAGGCCGGCGCGAAATACAGCGCACTGAAGGCATAGACATAGAAGTCGAACCATTCGACCAGGTTGCCGGACGAGGCGCCGACAATGGCGAAGATCCGTTTTCTGCGCTCTTCGCCGGTATATAACGCGGGTGTAGCGGTTGGCGTTGTCATTGTTTTTCACTCAATGGGGACAGTGAGAGTCTAGACACACTTTGCAACAGCCCCGTTCCACAGATGGATCGGTAACGCGATCCCTTGTAGGAGCGAGCTTGCTCGCGATGGACGCGAGAGCGACACGGTCAATCCATCGATACGCGTAATTGTTGACGACCATCGCGAGCAAGCTCGCTCCTACAGGGATTTATGGTGTTCACTCAATAATCAAAGAACACCGTCTCGGCATCGGTACCCTGCAGAATCACATTCCACTGGTACACACCGCTTGCATCCTTCTTCGCCAGCAAAGTACCCCGACGCTCGGCCGGCACGCACTCCAGCAGCGGATCGTTCACATTCGCCGCTTCGCCATCGAAGTAAATCCGTGTCAGCAAGTGCTTCACCAGGCCACGGGCAAACACCAGCACCACCAGGTGCGGCGCCTGAGTCGTGCCTTTGAGTCCCTCGACAGTACCCGGCTTGATGGTGGTGAAACGAAAACGTCCTTCGGCATCCACCGGCACCCGACCAAAGCCTTCGAAGTTCGGGTCCAGGGGTTTGTCCTGGTCGTCTTCGGGGTGGTCATACTTGCCGGCGGCGTTGGCCTGCCAGACTTCCAGCATCGCGTCGTTGACGATGTCGCCATTGCCGTCGACCACTTGCCCGGTGATCGCCACGCGCTCGCCCAGGGTTTGTTCGACGGTCAGGTTTTCGCGGTTCAGCCAGGTCAG
This sequence comes from Pseudomonas sp. Pseusp3, assembly GCF_047304225.1. Lineage (NCBI taxonomy): Bacteria > Pseudomonadati > Pseudomonadota > Gammaproteobacteria > Pseudomonadales > Pseudomonadaceae > Pseudomonas > Pseudomonas sp. Pseusp3. The sequence continues at coordinate 2,098 of NZ_JBGLYV010000026.1, forward strand.
GCCGATGTGGTAGTACGGCCCGACGGTGTGGGACGTGGTCGCAGTCAGCGTCATCTTATTTCTCCATCGGCGTGGCATCGCGGCCGCGCAATACGATGTCCCAGCGATAACCGAGGGCATAGGAAGGGATGGTTTTTTCCAGATCGAACGTGGCGATCAAACGCTCTTTGGCGCTGGTATCGGGCACGCAGTTGTAGATCGGGTCGTACGCCAGCAGCGGGTCACCCGGGAAATACATCTGCGTCACCAGGCGCGTCAGAATACTCGGCCCGAACAGCGAGAAATGGATATGCGCCGGGCGCCACGCGTTGTGGTGGTTACCCCATGGATAAGCGCCAGGCTTGATGGTCTGGAACTGATACCAGCCATCGGCGTCGGTCACGGTGCGGCCGGTGCCAGTGAAATTCGGGTCCAGCGGTGCGTCGTGCAGGTCGCGAGCATGGGCGTAGCGGCCGGCGGCGTTGGCCTGCCAGATCTCTACCAGAATCCCCGGCACCGGTAGACCGTTTTCATCCAGGACACGGCCGTGAATGATGATGCGCTCACCCTGTGGCTGCCCCTCATGCTGAGCGGTCAGGTCGTTATCCTTCTCGTTGACGCGCTCGGCGCCGATGGTCGGTCCGGTGATTTCCGACAACGAATGGGGCAGAAACACCAACGGCTTGGACGGCGAGCGCAAGTTGGTGGATTGATAGGTCGGGTGCAGGTACTCCGGCTGAGTGCCCGCCTGCGGGCGACGGTATCCAGGCTTGTCAGTCATTACACTTTCCTCAGTTCTTGTTAGTCGACGGGACGTGTCAGACACGTTCGATCGCCAAGGCCAGACCCTGGCCGACGCCGACGCACATGGTCGCCAGACCTTTCTTGCCCCCGGTTTTTTCCAGCTGATGCAACGCGGTCAACACCAGTCGCGCGCCGCTCATGCCCAACGGATGACCCAAGGCAATCGCACCACCGTTCGGATTGACCTGGGCCGCGTCGTCCGCGATCCCCAGTTCACGCAACACCGCCAAGCCCTGGCTGGCGAACGCTTCGTTGAGTTCGATGACGTCGAAATCGCTGACCGCCACACCGAGGCGTTCGGTCAGTTTGCGCACCGCCGGCACTGGGCCGATGCCCATCACCCGAGGGGCGACACCGGCACTGGCCATGCCCAGCACTTTGGCGCGGGCGGTCAGGCCGTGTTTCTTCACGGCTTCGGCCGAGGCCAGGATCAGCGCCGCTGCGCCATCGTTCACTCCGGAGGCATTGCCGGCGGTGACGGTTTTGTCGGGGCCGTTGACCGGTTTGAGTCTGGTCAGGGCTTCCAGGGTGGTGTCGGCGCGAGGATGCTCGTCCTGACTGACCACGGTTTCACCCTTCTTGTGGGCAATCCGTACTTCGACAATTTCTTCGGCGAAGAACCCGGCGGATTGCGCGGCGGCGGTGCGTTGTTGACTGCGCAAGGCAAAGGCGTCCTGATCTTCACGGGACACTTTGTAGTCGTCGGCCACGTTGTCAGCGGTCTGCGGCATCGCGTCCACGCCGTACTGCGCTTTCATCAGCGGGTTGATGAAGCGCCAGCCGATGGTGGTGTCTTCGAGCTTCATGTTGCGCGAAAACGCTGCGTCGGCCTTGCCCATCACGAACGGCGCACGGGACATCGACTCGACGCCGCCGGCAATCGCCAGCTCCATCTCGCCACTGGCGATTGCGCGGAACGCGGTACCGATGGCATCCATGCCCGAAGCGCAGAGACGATTGAGGGTCACGCCGGGAATGGTTTCCGGCAACCCCGCCAACAACAGCGCCATGCGCGCGACGTTACGGTTGTCTTCACCGGCCTGGTTGGCGCAGCCGAGGAACACCTCGTCCACCGCGTTCCAGTCCACCGATGGGTTGCGCTCGATCAAGGCCTTGATCGGCACGGCGGCCAGGTCGTCGGCACGCACCGTCGACAGGCCACCGCCGAAACGGCCGATGGGGGTACGAATCGCGTCGCAGATATAAACGTCACGCATCACGCTTCTCCCGGGGCTTGGCCGTGTGCCGCAGCGGTACGGGCTTCGAGATCACGCAGCGCGGTCAGTTCGACCTCGGTCGGCTCGGCGGTTTGCTCAACGTTGTCGGCAAAACGGATTGCCCAACCGGTGGCGGCGACCACTTGCTCGCGGGTCACGCCCGGGTGCAGCGCGGTGACCACGAATTCGTGGGTACCCTCCTCCGGCTCCATGATGCACAAGTCGGTGATGATCCCGACCGGGCCGGCGCCCGGCAGGCCGAGACGCTTGCGCGAATCGCCGCCTTCGCCGTGGCCGACCGAGGTAATGAAGTCGAGTTTATCGACGAACGAACGCGCCGACTGCTTGAGGATGATCAACACGCTCTTGGCGGAACCGGCGATCTCCGGCGCGCCACCGGCGCCTGGCAGGCGCACTTTCGGCGCGTGATAATCGCCGACCACGGTGGTGTTGATGTTGCCGAAACGGTCGACCTGCGCCGCGCCGAGGAAACCGACGTCGATGCGTCCGCCCTGCAGCCAGTAACGGAAAATCTCGCCAGTCGGTACCACGGTGTCGGCGGTTTCCGCCAACTCACCGTCACCGATCGACAATGGCAGTACGCTTGGTTTGGCACCGATCGGACCCGATTCATAGATCAGTACTACATCAGGAGAGGATGTCAGGCGCGCCAGGTTGGCCGCTTTCGACGGCAGGCCGATACCGACGAAGCACACCGAACCATTCTTCAAACGGCGAGCGGCGGCGACAGTCATCATTTCATTGGTGGTGTAAGTCATTACTTCGCCTCCGAAGCGGCGGCCAGTTTGGCCTGGAACTCGCTGAAGTCAGCGCTGCCGTGGATGTATTCGTTGATCCACGCGGTGAAGGTTTCACGATCGCGGGCAATCGGGTCCCAGGCCTGGTAGAAACGGTTGTCGCGTTCGGTGTAACCGTGGGCGTAGGACGGGTGCGCGCCGCCAGGTACGTGGCAAACCGCGCTCAAGGCCCAGGTGGGCAGCACACAGGCGTTCATCGGCGCATTGAGGTCGTCGACGATCTCTTCAACGGTGACGATGCAGCGCTTGGCGGCCAGTGCGGCCTCTTTCTGCACGCCGAGGATGCCCCAGAGCAGCACGTTGCCCTTGCGGTCGGCTTTCTGCGCGTGAATCACGGTAATGTCCGGGCGCACCGAAGGCACGGCGGCCAGTACTTCACCAGTGAACGGGCAAGTCACCGACTTGATCAGCGGGTTGACCTTCGGCAAGTCGGAACCGGCGTAGGCACGCAGGACCGCGAACGGCAGGCCGGAAGCGCCGGCGACGTAGGCATTGGCCAGGTCGGCATGGCTGTGTTCTTCGATCTCCAGCGCATGCGGCCACTGTTTCTCCACCGCGTCACGCAGGCGATGCAGGGAGCCGACACCCGGGTTGCCGCCCCAGGAGAAAATCAGCTTGCGGGCACAACCAGCACCGATCAACTGGTCGTAGATCAAGTCAGGGGTCATCCGCACCAGGGTCAGGTCTTTCTTGCCCTGGCGAATGATTTCGTGACCCGCCGCCGTCGGGATCAGGTGGGTAAAGCCTTCGAGCGCGACCGTATCGCCGTCGTTTACGAATTGCTTCACCGCGTCGTGCAGCGAAAGGATTTCAGCCATTGGGGCAGGCTCCCGTTTATTGTTAACCGACAGTGGAAGAAGGCGCCGATGCGCAGCGCCGGAATGACTGAAGGTTAAGCTTCTGAAAAAGGCCAAACAATCCGATAATCGACTGAGCGTTCGATTATCGAACACATTGTTGTCTGGCTACCTATCCCCAAAAAGCTTCGTCGGATCGCCGCCCGGAGCAAGCCCGCTCCCACAAGGATCACACTTATCCCTGTGGGAGCGGGCTTGCTCGCGAAGAGGCCTTCAAATACACACGAGATTCCGGATCAGGCTGTCAGGTCGCATCCGCATGACTGACCATGCCCTTGATCACCACCGCCGTGGTCGCCAGCGCCGCCGGAATCACCAGCGCCGTCAGCACTTGCTCGAAGTTCCAGCCCAGCCCCAGCAGCGTCGCGCCCATCCACGCCCCGAGGATGGCGCCGAAGCGACCGATCCCGAGCATCCACGACACCCCGGTGGCCCGCCCCTGAGTCGGATAAAAACGCGCAGCCAGCGACGGCATTGCCGATTGCGCTCCGTTGACACACATCCCGGCCACCAGCACCAGCGTTGCCAGCAGCGCGATGTCGCCCAGGCTCTGCCCTACCGCGTAGGCAAACACCCCGGCCAGCAGGTAGAACGTGCCAATGACCTTGTGCGGATTGAACCGGTCCATCGCCCAGCCCACACCCACCGCACTCAACACGCCACCGAACTGGAACAGCGCACCGATGAAGGCGGCCTGCTCCATGCTTGCGCCACTGTCACGCATGAGCGTCGGCAGCCAACTGGTCAGCAGGTAAACGATCACCAGGCCCATGAAGTAGGTCAGCCACAACAGCAAGGTGCCGACGCTGTAGGTGCCGGAGAAGATCACCGCGAACACATTGCGCGCCTTCACGGTTTTCTGTTCCGGCACGCTGAAACTGGATGCCTGGGCCACCACTGTCGGGTCAATCGGCGCCAGTGCCTTGCGCACTTTGTCCGTACCGCGGTTACGCACTACCAGGTAACGCGCCGACTCCGGCAGCCAAAGCAGCAAAACGACGGCGAGGATCAGCGGCAGAACTCCGCCGATCAGCAGCAGGCTGTGCCAGCCAAAGGCCGGAATGAGCTTGGCCGAGATAAATCCGCCGCCGGCCATGCCGAGGTTGAAACCGCAGAACATGCTGGTCACCAACAGGGACTTCTTGCGCTCCGGGGTGTATTCCGACAGCAGGGTCGTGGCATTCGGCATGCCTGCGCCCAAACCCAGGCCGGTCAGGAAGCGCAATACCAGCAACTGATCGACATTGCTGCTGTAGGCCGAGGCCAGGCTGAAGGCGCCGAATAGAAACACCGCCCCAACCAGTACGACTTTTCGCCCGAAGCGGTCAGCCAAAGGACCGGAGCCCAGTGCACCGAAGACCATGCCGATCAAGGCTGCGCTCATTACCGGGCCAAGGCTGGCACGATCGATCCCCCAATCCTGAGACAGCGCCGGCGCGATGAAGCCCATGGCCGCGGTATCGAGGCCGTCGAGAAAGACAATCAGAAAACACAGGATCACCACCCGCCACTGGTAGCGCGAAATGGGTTGAGCGTTGATGAAGGACTGCACGTCGAGGCAGTTACCTACAGCAGACTGAGGCTGGTTCATTATTTTTATTCCGTGGATCACAGTCGAAAAGGGGCCAGCCGGGGCTGACGCAGTCGCGACAGTAATGATCCACAGGAAACAGCGTCAATTCGCTGAACGCGACTCTGTGCGTTTATCGAACAGCTTAGGAGAACAACTGGGTACTCAGGTCGCGACTGGCACTCAGCAGGCCGGGCAGAAAACGCTGTTCCAGTTCATTGCGGCTGACTCGCCCGGCGTGGGTGCTGACATTGAGGGCCGCGACCACCTGGCCAGAGGCGTCATACACCGGGACGGCAATCGAACGCAGCCCTTGCTCGAGCTCCTGGTCGACGATGCACCAGCCTTGCTGCCGCACCTCTTGCAGGCATTCGAGCAGTGCCTCGGGGGTGTGAATCGTACGGCTGGTCTTGGCCTGCAATTCAGCGTGATCGAGGTATTCGCCCAGCGAAGTGTCATCCAGCGCGGCCAGCAGAATCCGCCCCATCGACGTGCAATAGGCCGGCAAGCGCCCGCCCACCGACAGGTCCACCGAAATCAGGCGTTGGGTGGTCGCAGAGCGGGCGATGTACAGAATGTCATCACCTTCCAGCGTGGCCATGTTGCAGGCCTCGTGCAGTTGCTCGCTCATGCGGTCCAGGTAAGGCTGGGCGGAAACCGCCAGCGGCGTCGATGACACATAGGCATGGCCGAGGGTCAGCACTTTGGGCAGCAACGAATAGGTGCGGCCGTCGGTGGTGGCGTAGCCGAGTTTGATCAAGGTGTGTAGGCAACGTCGCACGGCGGCGCGGGGAATTTCCGTGCGGTGACTGATCTGGGCGATGGTCAGGTGCCGTTTGCGCTCCTGAAACGCTTGCACCACGGCCAGGCCACGGGCAAGGGACGTCATGAAGTCCGGGTCGCCGGTCAGCGCCTGGATCCGTTTGGCCGGTGAGGCAACGATGGGGGGAGCCACTGAAGCGAAGGAATTGCGCATTTGATCGTTCATACAAGGTCCTTTTACCCACTCGGATCAGCGACTATTACAAAGGGCTACCGCCTGGCACTCAAGCCCGGCCCGCCATCTCCGGGCGATTATCGAACGCTCGACCGATAATCGCAATCCACCCTGTCAATCACCCGATCCGCTGATACCCGGTTTTCCGCTGACTCACGAACCGCTGTTTACATCGACTTGACACAGGACTTAATGAAGCAATCCAAATACCGAAACTTGTTCGGCTTAACGGCGTCAGAAAGGCATCTCGGCGATGTGGTATCAGTCGACGTTCCAGTTAATCGCAAGTTTTGAGCAACAAAACGGTCACACACCAAGATTCACTTTTAACTCTTTGGAGATAGTGTTCTTCAAATCGGCCGCTATAATACAATTCAGTAGCACTTCGGTTTTTTACTTGCCGAACCCGCTGCCCGGCAATGCGATGTTCCATCGCCGTTGCCCGTAGCAAGCGCCAGATACGCATTGCACAGCCTTGCCATTGCGCTTGCTGAAACAGGAGACTGAAGCTACGTCAGCTATTTATCTCTGGTGTCGTAGCCGCCTGTGACATGGAAGTATTGATCACGCCGTTGCCAAAACGATGCCTTGAGGGGCATTGCCCATTCGATGAACGTGATCAGTCGATTTGATACAGCGCGTTTTCACCAGAATTTATCCAAACTCAATCAGGTAGCACTGTGACGAAAGACGAACTGCGCGCGGAACTAGAGCGCCAGGAACAACGTTACAAGGAAGTTTACGGCGGAGAAGTCACCACTTACGCCGCTCAACCCGAACCGGAACGCAAACCCTGGCGTAAACGCGCCACCGTTCAGGATCAGGTTTTCCAGCAAGAACTTCAAAAAATGGAAAAGGAACTCAAAGCCGAAGAGCCGTGACTGCTTTGGCCTGATCCTTACAAGGGCCTGCCTCTGCACCTGTTAAAAGCGGGATGTATTGATGTTGCCTTTCGCGCCCGCTACAAGCGGGCAGCGGCCATCACCATCGTAGAATCAGGCGGATTTCTGATATCTGACCTATTTCTCAGATTTTTCGTACAACCATTCAAGCCCCTCTTCCCGGGTCGTGAAGGTTTTGTTACGGCGTATTTTTTCAACGAAATCAACCACTTAAAAAACACAGCAAAACCCTGGGGTTTTAGGTGCTGCGGCAAAAAAATTCGTTGAAGAATGTTACCGATGAGCAGCTAGTGCATTGATTAGCAGTCTTTTCTGGCATAATCGCGCCCCCTTATGACCGGGTCAGAAAACCTTCATGATCGATTTATTCAGCGGACTGGATGCTTGGGTGCTTGTGAGCCTCTTGCTCGCCCTGGCCTTTGTCCTCGCCTTCGAGTTCATCAACGGCTTTCATGACACCGCTAACGCGGTGGCCACCGTTATCTACACCAAAGCCATGCCGCCTCACCTGGCGGTGTTTTTCTCCGGTGTGTTCAACTTCCTCGGCGTGCTGCTGGGCGGGGTCGGCGTGGCGTATGCCATCGTCCACCTGCTGCCGGTAGAACTGCTGATCAATGTGAACACCGGCCATGGCCTGGCGATGGTGTTCTCGTTGCTCGCCGCAGCCATCACCTGGAACCTGGGCACCTGGTACTTCGGTATCCCCGCCTCCAGCTCCCACACGCTGATCGGTTCGATCCTCGGCGTGGGCCTGGCCAACGCCCTGATCAACGAAATTCCGTTGGCCGACGGGGTGAACTGGCAAAAGGCGATCGATATCGGCATGTCGCTGGTGTTCTCGCCAATGGCCGGCTTCCTGATCGCCGCGCTGATCCTGATCGGTCTTAAATGGTGGCGTCCGCTGTCGAAGATGCACAAGACGCCGGAACAGCGCCGCAAGATCGACGACAAAAAACACCCGCCGTTCTGGAATCGCCTGGTACTGGTGATCTCGGCCATGGCCGTGAGCTTCGTACACGGTTCCAACGATGGCCAGAAAGGTATCGGCCTGATCATGCTGGTCCTGATCGGTATCGTGCCGGCGCAGTTCGTCCTCGACCTGAACAGCACGACCTATCAGATCGAGCGGACTCGCGACGCGACCCTGCACCTGAGCCAGTTCTACCAGCGCAATTCCGAAACCCTGGGCGAGTTCCTGGCCCTGGGCAAGAGCCTGGACGGCGACCTGCCGGAGAAATTCCGTTGCAACCCGCAACAGACCGAACCGACCATTACCGCCCTGCTCGACACCCTCAAGGGTGTAGCCGACTACCATTCGCTGTCGGCGGAAAGCCGCATCGAAGTACGTCGTTACCTGCTCTGCCTGGACGACACCGCGAAGAAAGTCAGCAAGTTGCCAACTCTCGGGGCGCGTGAAAAGGCTGACCTGGACAAGCTGCGCAAAGACCTGACCACTACTACCGAATACGCCCCGTTCTGGGTGATTCTGGCGGTAGCACTGGCCTTGGGCCTGGGCACCATGGTCGGTTGGAAACGCGTGGTACTGACCATTGGCGAAAAGATCGGCAAGCAAGGCATGACTTACTCCCAGGGCATGTCGGCGCAGATCACCACCGCCAGCCTGATCGGCATGGCGAACATCTTCAGCCTGCCGGTTTCCACCACCCACGTGCTGTCCTCCGGCGTAGCGGGCACCATGGTCGCCAACAAAAGCGGCCTGCAAGGCGGCACCGTCAGAACCATCCTGCTGGCCTGGGTGTTGACCCTGCCAGCCACCGTGGCCCTGTCGGCCGGGTTGTTCTGGCTGGCCTCGAAGGCACTGGGTAGCTGATACAGCCGCATCGAAAAAGGCGCGCTCCGCAAGGACCGCGCCTTTTTTATATCCGCCAATCACAAAAAATCACTGTAGGAGCGAGCTCTGCTCGCGATGGACGCCAACGATGACGCGGGCTGCCTGAATGTACGCGTTGTCCTTGCAGTCATCCCGAGCAGAGCTCGCTCCTACAGGGTTACGTGTTTACCGATAGTTTTTCGCAGGCAAAAAAAAGGGCAACCGAAGTTGCCCAAAATGCCTTGCGTGCTCATTACATCCAGAAAGACCTGCGGTTACTTCCGCTTATGCGAATCCTTCCAGATAAAAAATCCGAATCCTGCAAAAAAAACCAACATGAGGCTGACAGTCAGCACCCCGGCGATCACCACGTTGTCGAAAAACATGACGCGTCTCCTGAACTTGCCCTGTTGCGATGGGGCTAAGTTAACCAAACGGGCAGGACAGAATATTGACCGGGATCAATGTCGCCCGAGACCGGGCAAGAGGAAGGGAAAAGTTTGACCCGCATCAATGAATGCGGGGTGGGGATCAGCGTTTTTTCGGTTTGTTTTTCGGCTTTTTTTTGGCCTTGCCCAATGGCATGGCTTGCTCGAACGCCTGGCGAACTTCATTGAGCCGCTTGTCATTGAGGTCATGAACACGCTTGGCGCGTTCAGCATTGAGGTCAATCAGTTTGTCGTCTTGGCTCATGGCGGTCAGTGCATCGCTTGAAATGAGTTTCAGCCGCCGTAGCGTTCGGCAACCCTGCCGCCAATAATGCGGCCTGACGGCCGCGCTGACCAGCCTGCACTCAAATCTCGATATCGACCCACAGTCCCTGCCGCGGCTGATCTTCCATCAGCGGTGCGACCGGTACGGTGTTGTCGGCATTGAGTTCATCGCCGGGAATCGCCAGGTGAGCCTCGGGGTCATTATCGGCTTCACGACGGCGCCGCTCCTGCTCCTGCCTGCGGCGCTGCTCCTCGCGCAGCACTGCCCCGTCCTCTTCAGGATTGCGCTTTTGCAGGTCAATGGTGCTTTCACTGGAGCTTTCCTGCACCGACACCACCGGTGGAATATCCGGACGCTGGCGGATCGGGTCGGTTTGTGAAGTGATCGGCACGGCACTCAGGGGGAGCATCGGTGGCAGCATGATTTTCGGTCTCCTGTCAGCAGGCTGTCGGCTGCGGGGATGGCGACTTGAGCCATCGGTCGCAAACTGTGACCCAATTGGCACTCATTAGTGCACCGAGCGGCGCGTCATGCATACGTGGGCTAACGTAAGACTGTGAGTTTTTCTGAGAGTCCTTTGGCCCTGAAGCCCTCATTCCGTTAAGATAGCCCGCTTTTTCAGGTGGGAGTCAGGCAGCATGGCGCAGCAGTATCAACCGGGGCAACGCTGGATCAGTGACAGCGAAGCCGAGCTGGGATTAGGCACCGTTCTGGCACAGGACGGCCGCTTGTTGACCGTGCTCTACCCGGCCACTGGCGACACTCGCCAGTACGCGCTACGGAATGCGCCTCTTACCCGCGTGCGCTTTTCGCCGGGTGACACCATCACTCACTTCGAAGGCTGGAAACTGACCGTCCGCGAAGTCGACGACATTGATGGCCTGCTGGTTTACCACGGCCTCAACGGGCAGAGCGAAGTGGTCACTCTGCCGGAAACCCAACTGTCGAACTTCATCCAGTTCCGCCTGGCCAGTGACCGTCTGTTCGCCGGCCAGATCGACCCGTTGGCCTGGTTCTCCCTGCGTTATCACACCCTGGAACATACCAGCCGCCAGTTGCAGTCCTCCCTTTGGGGCTTGGGCGGCGTGCGTGCGCAACCGATCGCGCACCAGTTGCACATTGCCCGCGAAGTCGCCGACCGAATCGCGCCACGGGTTCTGCTGGCCGACGAAGTGGGCCTGGGCAAAACCATCGAAGCCGGCCTGGTGATCCATCGCCAATTGCTCTCGGGCCGCGCCAGCCGTGTGCTGATCCTGGTTCCGGAGAACCTGCAGCACCAGTGGCTGGTAGAGATGCGCCGTCGCTTCAACCTGCAGGTTGCACTGTTCGACGAAGAGCGCTTCATCGAAAGCGATGCCAGCAACCCGTTCGAAGACACCCAACTCGCGCTGGTCGCCCTTGAGTGGCTGGTGGACGACGAGAAAGCCCAGGACGCGCTGTTCGCGGCAGGCTGGGACTTGCTGGTGGTCGACGAGGCTCACCACCTGGTGTGGCACGAAGATCAGGTCAGCCCTGAATACTCGCTGGTCGAGCAACTCGCCGAAACCATTCCTGGCGTGCTGCTGTTGACCGCCACCCCGGAACAACTGGGCCAGGACAGTCACTTCGCTCGTCTGCGCCTGCTCGACCCGAACCGTTTCCACGACCTGCAAGCCTTCCGCGCCGAAAGCGAAAACTATCGCCCGGTGGCTGAAGCCGTTCAGGAGTTGCTGGACAAGGGGCGTCTTTCGCCGCAAGCACACGAGACCATCCACGGTTTCCTCGGCAACGAAGGCGAAGCCCTGTTGGCCGCCGTCAACGATGGCGACACCGAAGCCAGCGCCCGCCTCGTGCGCGAATTGCTCGACCGTCACGGCACCGGCCGCGTGCTGTTCCGTAACACCCGCGCCGCCGTGCAGGGTTTCCCGGAGCGCAAGCTGCACCCGTACCCGCTGCCATGCCCGGACGAATACCTCGAACTACCGTTGGGCGATCACGCCGAGCTGTACCCGGAAGTCAGCTTCCAGGCCCAACCGGATGCCAGCGAAGAAGAACGCTGGTGGAAATTCGACCCGCGTGTCGAATGGCTGATCGATCAGCTGAAGATGCTCAAGCGCACCAAAGTGCTGGTGATCTGCGCGCACGCCGAAACCGCCATGGACCTGGAAGACGCCCTGCGCGTGCGTTCCGGCATCCCGGCCACGGTGTTCCACGAAGGCATGAACATCCTCGAGCGTGACCGCGCCGCCGCCTACTTCGCCGACGAAGAGTTTGGCGCGCAAGTGCTGATCTGTTCGGAAATCGGCAGTGAAGGCCGCAACTTCCAGTTCTCCCATCACCTGGTGCTGTTCGACCTGCCGTCCCACCCGGACCTGCTGGAACAACGTATCGGTCGACTGGACCGGATCGGCCAGAAACACGTCATCGAACTGCATGTGCCGTACCTGGAAACCAGCCCGCAAGAACGTCTGTTCCAGTGGTACCACGAAGCTCTGAACGCCTTCCTCAACACCTGCCCGACCGGCAACGCCTTGCAGCACCAGTACGGCCCGCGCCTGCTGCCGCTGCTCGAAGAAGCCGACGATGTCGAATGGCAAGCGCTGATCGACGAAGCCCGCACCGAGCGTGAGCGCCTGGAAGCCGAGTTGCACACCGGCCGCGACCGTTTGCTGGAGCTGAACTCCGGTGGCGCGGGCGAAGGCGATGCACTGGTGGAAGATATCCTTGAGCAGGACGATCAATTCGCGCTGCCGATCTACATGGAAACACTGTTTGACGCCTTTGGCATCGACAGCGAAGACCATTCGGAAAACGCACTGATCCTCAAGCCGAGCGAAAAAATGCTCGACGCCAGCTTCCCGCTGGGCGACGACGAAGGCGTGACCATCACTTACGACCGTAACCAGGCGCTGTCTCGCGAAGACATGCAGTTCATCACCTGGGAGCACCCGATGGTTCAGGGCGGCATGGATCTGGTGCTGTCCGGCTCCATGGGCAACACCGCCGTGGCACTGATCAAGAACAAGGCACTCAAGCCGGGCACCGTGTTGCTGGAACTGTTGTATGTCAGCGAAGTGGTCGCCCCGCGCTCGCTGCAACTGGGCCGCTACCTGCCGCCGGCCGCCCTGCGCTGCCTGCTCGATCCCAATGGCAACGACCTGTCGGCCCGCGTCTCGTTCGAAACCCTGAACGATCAACTCGAAAGCGTGCCGCGTGCCAGCGCCAACAAGTTCATCCAGGCCCAGCGCGACCAGCTGACGCCACGGATCAATGCCGGCGAAGCGAAGATCCTGCCTCGCCACACTGAGCGTGTCGCCGAAGCGCAGCGTCGCCTGGCAGCCGATACCGAAGAAGAACTGGCGCGCCTGACCGCGTTGCAAGCGGTCAACCCGACCGTGCGCGACAGCGAACTGGTTGCCCTGCGCAAACAACGCGAGCAAGGCCTGGCCATGCTCGACAAGGCTGCGCTGCGACTGGAAGCGATTCGGGTGTTGGTGGCGGGTTAAGTCCCCTACTCCACCTTGCTGAAAAAAAGGCCCGCAGTGATGCGGGCCTTTTTATTCATTTGAACTTTGTAGCGCTGGTGATGGCCTCTTCGCGGGCAAGCCCGCTCCCACAGTGTCCGCGTCGTACACAGAATCTGTGAACACCACAGAACCTATGGGAGCGGGCTTGCTCCGGGCGGCGTTCCGACGAAAGCGATCAGGCAGTCACCACTGAACCTTCAGGCTCAACCACCGCCACCAACCCCGCCTTCATCCGCTTGGCATCGCGCACAAAACACCGCGAAGCCATGAACAGAAACACCACGGTGAAAAACAGCGCCACCGGAATCAGGTACATCGCATCGTGCAGGCCGACCGCCTTGAAGGCTTCGGTCATCTGCGCGGCACCGTCCGCCAGCATCGCCGAGTGGGCAAAGTGATCTGACAAGGCGCCGACCACCACCGGCCCCAAGCCACCGCCCAACAGGTACAACCCGGCAAAGAACAACGCCATTGCCGTCGCCCGCAAACGCGGCTCCACCACATCCTGTATCGCCGTGTACACGCAGGTGTAGAAGTTGTAGGCGAACAGCCAGCCGACGCTGAATACGGCGACAAACACCCCAATCTCGATGCGCCCGGAATGCAGCGCCCACGCGGTGCAGACCGTCGAAATCATCAGGCTGAACGCCGCAAACAACAGCCGCCCATTGGCAATCCGCTGGTGAATCTTGTCTGCGATCCAGCCACCGAGGGTCAGGCCGAACAACCCGGTCACGCCGACAATGACTCCGGTGGCGACCGCGGCCTCCTGCAACGGCATGAGGAAATACCGTTGCAGCATCGGCACCAGAAACGAGTTGCAGGCATAGGTGGCGAAGTTGAAACACAGGCCGGCCATCACCAGCCACAGGAATGTCGGCACAGCCAATACCCGACGGATCGGCCGATCGATCTTTTCCTGCGATACCTGAACACTCTCGGCGGCGCCGCGTTTCGGTTCCTTGATGAAAAACATGAAGATCGCGAGGATCAGCCCGGGCACCGCCGCGATAAAGAACGGCGCGCGCCAGCTATCGAACGCCTTGACCATTGCGCCGATGGTGAAGAACGCCAGCAACAGCCCCAACGGCAACCCGAGCATGAAGATGCCCATGGCCCGCGCCCGGCGGTGCGCCGGAAACAAGTCGCCGATCAGTGAGTTGGCGGCTGGCGCGTAACTGGCCTCGCCGATGCCGATGCCCATGCGCACGATCAGGAAGCTCCAGAAGCTGCCCACCATACCGTTGACGGCGGTCAACCCGCTCCACACCGCCAGCCCCCAGCCCATCAGCTTGCTGCGCGAACCGGTATCGGCCATGCGCCCCAACGGCAAGCCGGCAATGGCGTAGACGATGGTGAAAGCCGTACCGATGATCCCCAACTGGAAATCACTGAGGTGCCATTCCATGCGAATGGGCTCGATGATGATGGCCGGGATGGTACGGTCGAAAAAATTGAACAGGTTGGCCAGGAACAACAGGAACAGGATGCGCCAGGCATTGGCCGCTTGGGTCGAGTTCTGCATGGGTCCGTCTCTTTTATTGTTTTTGGGGCGTCACTGCCCCCGGACTTTGCAATCTAGACAGGCCGGCCACACCTGTCTTTCATTATTCGCCAGGCTGATACCAACCCATGGAACGCAACCTGTAGGAGCTTTCGCAGGATGGGTATTTCGCAGTCCGTCCGCTCGTTGAAAAATACCTTTCCACCCCCCTTCCCAAGCCGTTGGCGAAGCCTAGAATAGCGGCCTTGCTCCCCCCCTGTGTCTCCACTCCTCCTTACGATAATCGCCCATGTCCGAAGCCAGTCCGTGTCTGAATTGCGGTGCCTGCTGTTCTCATTTTCGCGTGTCATTTTTCTGGGGTGAATGCGCTTCTGCCGGGGGGACGGTACCCGATGAGCTCGTCGAGCAGATCAGCCCCAGCCGGGTCGCGATGATCGGCACCGGCTGTAAACCCGTGCGCTGCACAAGCCTTGTGGGCGACGTGGGCAGTACGGTGCAGTGCTCGATTTACGAAAAACGCTCCAGCACCTGCCGGGAATTCGACGCCTCATGGGTCGATGGCCTGGTCAATCCCGATTGCGACGCGGCCCGTGCCGCATTCGGCTTGCCGGCCCTGCAACCCGCGTTCGAGACGCCTCAGAAGCAAATCGCCTGAGTATTAGCACCAATCGCTATTAGCTT
This sequence comes from Pseudomonas sp. Pseusp3, assembly GCF_047304225.1. NCBI lineage: Bacteria > Pseudomonadati > Pseudomonadota > Gammaproteobacteria > Pseudomonadales > Pseudomonadaceae > Pseudomonas > Pseudomonas sp. Pseusp3. Next base: position 17,478 of record NZ_JBGLYV010000026.1, read on the forward strand.
AATATCAAAATCATTGGTGCCAATGTGCCACTATCGCTTGCACTCCATCCATGCCCTCTATACTCCAAGGCATTCGCCGGCGCTCCTTGCGCCGGCCTGAGGGATAACGATGGGGCATGCTATGGAGTGGCTTGGTTTGCATTTCATTACCGAGCTACCAGAGAGTGGGCAGGTCATACTCAATTGCGCACATGACCCTTTTCTGGTGCTACTGGCTTATCTGGTCGCCTGTGTCGGTTGTTTCGCGACACTGGACATGGCCGAACGGGTTGCTCACGCTGAAAAATCCGCCTCCAAAACACGATGGCGCTGGGTGGGCAGCGGATGCCTGGCCGGCGGCATCTGGGCCATGCATTTTGTCGGGATGCTGGCATTCCAGGCGCCTATCGGCCTTTACTACCAACTGCCTGTCACGGTGTTCTCGCTAACCATCGCGCTGCTCGCCGCGTGGCTGGCAATGCATACCCTCAGCCTCCCTGATTTGAATTTGCAACAGTGCCTCAAGGCATCGATCGGGATTGGCCTGGGTATCGCGACCATGCATTACGTGGGCATGACGGCCATGCACTCCAGTGCCTCGGTCTATTACCATCCGGGTCTGTTTGCCCTTTCCATCGCGCTCGCGATCGGTGCCGCGCTGGCAGCCTTGTTGCTGGCATGGTATCTGCGCAATGGCGCCGGCTTGCTGCATCAGCTCTTCAAATGCTGCGCCAGCCTGCTGCTCGGGGCGGGCATCCTCAGTATGCACCTCACTGCCATGGCCGCCTTCAACCTGGTACTGCCCAACGGCAGCCTGCCAGCGCAATCCGGCGAACAAAGCCATCTGCAACTGGCGCTGACCGTGACGGTCATGACCCTGCTGATCATCGGCAGCAGCATCAGTGCGGCACTGGCGGACAAGAAACTGCAACACAAGGACCACGACCTGCAACGGGTCAACTCCCTGCTCAGCCAGCTGGACCAGGCCCGCATGTCGCTGCAGCAGGTGGCGCACTACGACCCGCTGACCAACTTGATCAATCGCCGCGGGTTCAACCAGGCCTTCGCCGAAAAGCTCATCGAGAAAACCAATGAGACCGGGATGCTGGCGGTCCTGTTCCTGGACATCGATCATTTCAAGCGGATCAACGACAGTCTTGGCCACGATGCCGGTGACGAACTGCTCAAAGTGCTTGCCGGGCACATCAAGAGCTCGATTCGCAGTCACGAGGATGTGGTCGCACGCTTCGGTGGCGACGAATTCTGCCTGCTCATTGACCTGCATGACCGTGACGAAGCGCGGCAGTTGGCCCAACGCATCATGCTGAAAATGAAAGAACCCATCGAGCTGGCCGGCCGGCGCATGGTCATGACCACCAGCATCGGCATCAGCATGTTTCCGGAAGACGGCAAGACATGTGAGGAACTGCTGAAGAACGCCGACCTGGCGCTGTATCAGTCCAAGGGCAGCGGCCGCAACAGCCTGAACTTTTTCAGCGCCAACCTGAAAACCCGCGCCACGCTGGAGCTGCAACTGGAAGAAGAGTTGCGCCACGCCCTGCGTGAAGACACCGGCCTGATGCTCTATTACCAACCGATCTATGACCTCAAGACGGGTCAGGTCAGCAAGCTCGAAGCCTTGATCCGCTGGCAACACCCGGTCCACGGTTTACTCGTACCGGATCGTTTTATCGCCATCGCCGAGGCCAACGGACTGATCGCCGAGCTGGACAACTGGGTGCTGCGCAAGGCCTGCGAGGATCTGGGCAAGTTGTCGCGCCAGGGCTGTGAAGAGCTCAAGATCGCCGTGAATTGCTCGCCCCTGAACCTGGCGCGCGAAGAACTGGCCGATGAAATCGAGTACGCATTGCGGGCCGCCGGTGTGGAACCCCACCGCCTGGAACTGGAGGTCACGGAAAACGCCTTGATGGGCAATATCGCCAATACCCTGGTGCTGCTGCGGCAGATACGCGCCCTTGGCGTGTCGCTGTCGATCGATGACTTCGGCACCGGCTATTCATCCCTGGCCTACCTCAAGCGCCTGCCCCTCAACACGCTGAAAATCGACCGCTCGTTCATCCAGGACATCCCCAAGGCCACCCAGGACATGGAAATTGTCCAGGCGATTATCGTCATGGCCCATACCCTGCACCTGCAAGTGGTTACCGAAGGGGTCGAAACCTTCGAGCAATACCAGTTCCTGGAAAACCATGGCTGTGACTTCGTCCAGGGATATTTGCTCAGTCGGCCGGTGCCACTGGCCGAGCTGCATCCGGTGCTGAACGAAATCAACCAGCGCAAACACGCCTATACCGTCACGACGCTGAGTCTGGCTCACGGTACATCTGCACTAACGTAGACGGGTCTTTTTCAAGGAAACCCTGACTTCCATGCAGGCGCATCAACTGCGCGGCCAGACCGCTTATCGGTGTAGCCGAGCCTTGCTCACGGGAAAACTTCACCGCTGTGTCCAGATCCTTGAGCAACGTGCGCACGTGCCACTTGACCGGTTCGAAACGGTTTCCAGCCATCTGCGGGGCCAGGATCTGCAACGGTTTCGAATCGGCAAAGCCGCCGGCCAGCGCTTCGGCGATCAGGCTTGCATCCACCCCGGAACGTTCGGCCAGCGCGACCACTTCGGCAATCACCAATGCATTGCAGGCGACGATCATCTGATTGCACGCCTTGGTCACCTGCCCTGCCCCGACGCCGCCCATGTGCGTCACCCGCTGCCCCAGGTTCAGCAGAACAGGACGAACCCGTTCCAGATCCCGTGACTCGCCACCCACCATGATCGCCAGGCTTCCAGCCTCGGCACCGACCACGCCACCGGACACCGGCGAGTCGAGCCAGCCCATGCCGGTTCTACTGGCGAGCTCCGCGGCCATTTCCCGCGTGGCATTGGGTTCCAGACTGGAAAAATCCACCAGCAACCGGCCTTTTCCTGCCCCCTCGACAATGCCTGCCGGACCAAACACTACCTCGCGTACGACCGACGTATCCGCCAGGCACAACATCACCACGTCGGCGTGCTGGCACAGTTCGGCCGGGCTGGCGACCTGGCGTGCGCCTGCCTCCACCAGCGGCCTGCACTTGTCCGGATTGCGATTCCATACCGCCAGCGGATAGCCCGCGGCCAGCAGGCGCCGGCACATCGGCAGCCCCATCAGGCCGATCCCGGCAAACCCCAGCGAAGGTAGCGTTGACATCATTTAGCCTCCTTTTGATTAAAGATCGCCAAATATTGGCCGATCCATCATGACTTAGGAAAGGATTCACTCCGAGTGACGCTCAGGCTAAAGACCAAGGCATGGTCCAAGTACGCGCTGAAAAAAGACGCGATTCTATTCCGTGACGGTTCGACGACAGTGAGTCGGCCAACCAATCAGCCCAGGTAGATGGCGAACAATGACTTCTAAAAACACCCCGGCCACTGCGGTAACCGATCTGACGTTGAGCCCCGCGGCCAACAGCCCGTCATCACCGAAGCCATTGATTCAATCCCGCCCGTTGGCGACCCAGCAATACCTGTACTTCACCGAAACCAACACCGACCGCATCCTCGATAACCTCGACGGCCTGCGCGACATGGTGTTCCCGCGCCCACCGCATCTGGACGGCGACAGCGAACAGCACAACGACCAGGAATTCCCGTCGGTGTGCCTGATCGGCCTGGGCCGCTGCGGCTCGAACATTGCGCTGGACGTGGCGGAGCTGGTGTACAACGCCCGCAAGTTCTACCTCAACGAATTCAACAACGAAGATCGCCTGTCGCCGGACAAGCGATTTGCCGAAAAGGGCTACAGCCCGGCCCAGTGGATCCGCAACAACCTGCGCCTGGGCCAGAACAAAAACACCAAGCCGGTGTTTCTGGTCGAGCCGCTGGTGATGCTCGGCGACCTGGACAAGGACATCGCCGGACGCATCCGTTTCTCGCGCAAGGGCGAAAAAAGCGGTTTCCTGCGTGACTACAGCAAGATGAAAATCATGGACTTGTCGGAAGTCCACGCCGGCGGCGCCGGTAACGCGCCGATCCTCGGCCAGTACCTGGCCAAGATCATCCTGAACAAGGACACCCAGCGTTTCTCCAGCCCTGACTGGAAAATGATTCACTCGTACCTGATCGACAGCTGCGGTATCAAGGCCAACCAGTCGCGCCTGTACTTCTCGATCTTCAGTGCCGGCGGCGGTACCGGCTCGGGCATGGCCTCGGAATTCGGCCTGGCCCAGCAACACTCGTACATGAACAAGACGTTCGACACCAAACCGATGGACGAGCACGACAGCAAGAGCGGCCACTCCTTCGTCTTCGAACCGATCTTCACCAGTGGCATCTGTGTACTGCCGAACATTTCCGATCACCGCAGTGAAATGTCCGAGGCGCTGCACATCAACGCCGGTCGCCTGCTGTGCAAGTACCTGTCGGAAGAGTGGGACTTCTCCTACAACTTCGCCAACGAAGACAGCAGCGAAGCCAGCGTCATGGGCCGCATCCGCCCGTGGAACGCGATGATGCTGATTTCCAACGACATCATGCGTTACGCCGAAGAGAACGATGACGGCAATATCCAGAACATTGATGTCAATGCCATGGAAAAGCACGCCAACCAATACATCTCGCAGCAGATCTTCAACATTCTGACGGCCCAGGCGGTAACCACCGACTACGACCAGAACTATTTCCGTCGTGCCGGCATCGACATCGGCGAAACCATCCGCCTGGACGCCAACGACCTGTTCATGAGCCTGGCCGGCCCGGTGGCGATTGCCTATGCCGAGTCCGTGGTGCCGGAAACCCCGCCGCCGAGCAGCGACAAATTCAAGGTGTTCGAGAAAGAGCCGCAGCGCCTGAACATCGATGACCTGTTCTTCCGTTCGATCGACTTGCCGCACTTCAACAAGGTCACCCAGGCCATCGAAGGCATCAGCCTGTTGCCGATCGAGTCCAAGCGCTATCGCGCGTCGCTGGAGCAGTACAAGAACTCGGGTTATGACGCGGCGGCCCTGCATGACCTGCATTTCTTCAAGAATTGCTCGTCGGTGGTGTCGATCGTTTCCCTGCCGAAGGACTACAAGCTGTCCTACATGGACCTGAACCGGTTGAAGACTCACCTCAACAGCCTGTTCCCCAACACCACGCTCAAGCGCTACGCGCTGGTGATCGGTGCATCGGCCAACCTGTCGCTGACCACCCTGATCGCCAAGAGCCCGTGCCTGTCGGACGATTTCCTGACGCTGATCGTGGCCTTCATCAAGCGCTGCTTTGCGAAGTCTGCCTACCGTTTCGACGAAACCCTGGACAACTCGATCCTGGACTTCATCGTCCAGGAGGAATTCGACGAAGGCCGGATCGACGACTTGCTCAACGAATTCGAGAACCCGGCAAAGATCCTCGATACCAACTGGTACGCGATCAAGCCGATGTACGAGAAGAAGTACCGCGAACTGATCAACGACAAGGAAAAATTCGTTTCGATCAACGACATCCGCCTGTCGCGCGATTGTGTGAAAAAAGCGATCAAGTACCTGCGCGAGATCTACCGTCACCGCATCGGCAAGACCAAGGTTATTTCGTTGAATAACCATACGGGCAAGACGGCTTACTAAGCGTCGCCCCCATTCGCGAGCAAGCCCGCTCCCACATTCGACTGCATTCCTTCTGGAGGAACACGGTTAAATGTGGGAGCGGGCTTGCTCCGGGCGGCGTTCCGACGAAGGCGACCTCAAAGTCACCGCAATTCAACGTCCAGAAACAATTGAGCAGCCGTTCAGTTGCCCTCTCAACTGTTCCCGTTACGTTTACGTCACCGTGAGGCTGTGGCCTTTCTCTACGGCAACGTGCCATCACGCTACTCGGCTACACACTTTTCCCTCTGAAAGCAGTGCACCATTCAGGTGCAGCTTATTAAGCCTGCGCCCTTTCCTGGACCAGAATCCACGGCGAAACAACCACGGCCCACAACTGCGGATCACGTTCAAAAAGATCCAGCGCCCGTGTTTCAGACAGCTTGGCGAGTTTGTCAGCAGCCAGCCAGGCAGCCACTTTCTCCCCTTCATCCTGGGCCACCGCCTCGGCGGCGGCGATCAAATCCAGGCCAGGATCGACCCACAATAGGGCACCCTTGGCAAAGAACGGCTCCAGCTCTTTCCAGGAAATAGATGCGGTTTCACCAAGCAGCTTGGCATAGAGGGTGCTAGGTTCTTGATTCATGGGACTGTCCGGAAAAGAAATCGACGCGAATGATAACGTCGGTTGTCTGGCAGAAAAACCCGGATGCAATTGAGTGACCGAAATGAAAAGCGCAGGAAAGCCAGGGAATGCACGGAATACGGCTATAAGCCTCTCAACACCCCCGCCGCAATTCTGTCTTTTTCTTTCAATAAAGCGACATCTGCAGGTTTTGTCCCCCGGCGCCGCCTTCCCAGGCCGACAATCGGCGCTCTACACTGTACCGGTACAGTTGCCGAGGGACTTTTCCGGGGAATGTCGCAGATATCTGACCCGGTTCTGCTGCTTTCGGCGCCAGGACTATAAAAACTACAACAGTAAGAGTGGAGCACTATGACTAAGGCTACTAAGCAGATTTCCAAACTGTTTGCCGCTATGGTTCTGGCCGGGGTTGCCAGCCATTCGTTCGCAGCTGACACCATCAAGATCGGCATCGCCGGCCCTAAAACCGGCCCGGTCACTCAGTACGGCGACATGCAGTTCATCGGCGCCAAGATGGCCATCGAGCAGATCAACGCCAAGGGCGGCGTCGACGGCAAGATGCTCGAAGCCAAGGAATACGACGACGCGTGCGACCCTAAACAAGCCGTGGCCGTCGCCAACAAAGTGGTCAACGATGGTGTGAAATTCGTTGTCGGTCACCTCTGCTCCAGCTCCACTCAACCGGCTTCGGACATCTACGAAGACGAAGGCGTGATCATGATCACCCCGGCTGCCACCAGCCCGGACATCACCGCACGTGGTTACAAAATGGTGTTCCGCACCATCGGCCTGGACAGCGCCCAGGGCCCTGCCGCCGGTAACTACATCGCCAACCACGTAAAACCGAAAATCGTTGCTGTGCTGCACGACAAACAGCAATACGGTGAAGGCATCGCCACTTCCGTGAAGAAAACCCTCGAAGGCAAAGGCGTCAAGGTTGCCGTGTTCGAAGGTCTCAACGCGGGTGACAAGGACTTCTCCTCGATCATTCAGAAGCTCAAGCAAGCCAACGTCGACTTCGTCTACTACGGCGGCTACCACCCGGAACTGGGCCTGATCCTGCGTCAATCCAAGGAAAAGGGCCTGAACGCCAAGTTCATGGGACCTGAAGGTGTGGGCAACGACTCCATCTCGCAAATCGCCCAGGACGCTTCCGAAGGCCTGTTGGTGACCCTGCCGAAATCTTTCGACCAAGACCCGTCCAACAAGGCGCTGGTTGAGGCGTTCGCCGCCAAGAAACAGGACCCGACCGGCCCGTTCGTGTTCCCGGCCTACTCGGCCGTCGAAGTGATCGCCGAAGGTATCAAGACCGCCAAGAGCGAAGACACTGCCAAGGTGGCTGAAGCCATTCACAAAGGCACCTTCAAGACTCCGACCGGCGACCTGTCGTTCGACGACAAGGGCGACCTGAAGGACTTCAAGTTCGTGGTTTATCAGTGGCATTTCGGTAAACCAAAGACCGAAGTTTCGCCTCAGTAAACTGGCTCCATGAGTAATAGAGCCCACTGCGCAAGCAGTGGGCTTTGTTTTACGAGGTTAATAGGTCAGAGTCCCGCGATCCGGGAGCTGATTTACCTGAAAATCTTAAAACCGTCACCAGCGGTTCGCTGGCAAACGCTCGTGCGAAGGTGGCTACAGACCACACAGCCCGGGCCGGAACATGACTCCACCAGTGAAATGCGTATCAGGTTTTTAGGAGCGTTGTAATGCCTGAGATCTATCACTTCTTCCAACAGCTGGTTAATGGGCTGACCATTGGCAGCACCTATGCCCTGATTGCCATTGGCTACACAATGGTTTACGGCATTATTGGAATGATCAACTTCGCCCATGGCGAGGTCTACATGATCGGTTCCTACGTGGCCTTCATCGTCCTTGCCGGACTGGCCATGCTGGGTATCCATTCTCTGCCACTGTTGATGACCGCCGCATTCCTGGCGACCATCGTTGTAACCAGTGCCTACGGCTACAGCATCGAACGGATCGCCTACCGCCCTCTGCGGGGCAGTAACCGTCTGATCCCGCTGATCTCGGCCATCGGCATGTCGATCTTCCTGCAAAACTCCGTACTGCTCTCGCAGGACTCCAAGGACAAATCGATCCCCAACCTGATTCCGGGCAGCTTCAGTTTCGGTCCGGGCGGCGCACAGGAAGTGCTGATCTCCTACATGCAGATCCTGGTGTTCGTGGTGACCCTGGTGGTGATGCTCTGCCTCACCCAGTTCATCTCGCGTTCACGCCTGGGACGCGCCTGCCGGGCCTGTGCCGAAGACATCAAGATGGCCAACCTGCTGGGCATCAACACCAACAACATCATCGCCCTGACCTTCGTCATCGGTGCCGCCCTGGCGGCCGTGGCGGCTGTACTGCTGAGCATGCAGTACGGCGTGATCAACCCCAACGCCGGATTCCTGGTGGGCCTCAAGGCCTTTACCGCGGCGGTACTGGGTGGCATCGGCAGCATTCCGGGCGCCATGCTCGGTGGGCTGGTGCTGGGGGTGGCGGAAGCATTCGGTGCCGATATATTCGGTGACCAGTACAAGGACGTGGTGGCTTTCGGCCTTCTGGTTCTGGTGTTGTTATTCCGGCCAACCGGCCTGTTGGGGCGTCCGGAGATTGAGAAAGTATGACTAGGAATCTTAAACAAGCGCTGTTCAGCGCCCTGCTGGTCTGGGCCGTGGCCTATCCGGTACTCGGTCTGAAACTGTCCATCGCCGGCATCAACCTCGAAGTACTGGGTGCCAGTACCTCCACGCTGTTCATCATCACCGCCAGCTCGGTGCTGATGTTCCTGCGGGTGCTGTTCGACAAGCAGTGGAGCACCATGATGAAGTCAGCGCCGAAAGGCTCGCTGGTTTCGCCGAAGGTCAGCCACTTCATGACCCTGCCCAGCACCCAACGCTGGATCATCATGGGGTTGATCGTGGTCGCTCTGGTGTGGCCGTTCTTCGGCTCGCGCGGTGCGGTGGATATCGCCACGCTGATTCTGATCTATGTACTGCTCGGTCTGGGCCTGAACATCGTGGTCGGTCTGGCGGGGTTGCTCGACCTGGGCTACGTCGGTTTCTACGCGGTGGGCGCCTACAGCTATGCGCTGCTGTCGCACTACTACGGCCTGAGCTTCTGGATCTGCCTGCCCATCGCCGGACTGATGGCTGCGACGTTCGGCTTCCTGCTGGGCTTCCCGGTACTTCGTCTGCGCGGTGACTACCTGGCGATCGTGACCCTGGGCTTCGGTGAGATTATCCGTCTGTTCCTGCGTAACCTGACGGACCTCACGGGCGGACCGAACGGCATCAGCAACATCCCCAAACCGTCGCTGTTCGGCCTGAGCTTCGATAGAACGGCCGCCGAAGGCATGCAGACCTTCCACGAGTACTTCGGCCTGACTTACAACCCGGTCAGCAAGGTGGTATTCCTCTACCTCGTTGCGTTGTTGCTGGCGCTGTTCGCGCTGTTCGTGATCAACCGCCTGCTGCGCATGCCAATCGGCCGTGCCTGGGAAGCTTTGCGCGAAGACGAAATCGCCTGCCGTGCCCTGGGCCTGAACCCGACCGTGATCAAGCTGTCGGCCTTCACCCTGGGTGCCTGCTTCGCCGGTTTCGCCGGTAGCTTCTTCGCCGCGCGTCAAGGGCTGGTCACGCCGGAGTCGTTCACCTTCATCGAGTCGGCCACCATCCTCGCCATCGTGGTGCTGGGCGGCATGGGCTCGCAGTTGGGCGTGGTCCTCGCAGCTGTCGTGATGATCCTGTTGCCCGAGCTGATGCGTGACTTCAGCGAATACCGCATGTTGATGTTCGGCGCCTTGATGGTGCTGATGATGATCTGGCGTCCTCAAGGTCTGCTGCCCATGCAACGTCCTCACATGGAGCTGCGTAAATGAGCCGCGAGATCCTTAAAGTAGAAAATCTGAGCATGCGCTTCGGCGGTTTGCTGGCGGTCAACGGCGTAGCCCTGAGCGTGAAGGAAAAGCAGGTCGTGGCTCTGATCGGCCCCAACGGCGCCGGCAAGACCACCGTGTTCAACTGCCTGACCGGCTTCTACAAGCCGAGCGGCGGCAGCATCCTGCTGGACGGCGAGCCGATCGAGGGCCTGCCCGGCCACAAGATCGCCCTCAAGGGCGTGGTGCGCACCTTCCAGAACGTGCGGTTGTTCAAGGACATGACGGCGGTCGAAAACCTCCTGATCGCCCAGCACCGTCACCTGAACACCAACTTCCTGTCCGGCCTGTTCAAGACCCCGTCGTTCCGCAAAAGCGAGCGCGAGGCCATGGAGTACGCCGAGTACTGGCTGGAAAAGGTTCACCTCAAGGAGTTCGCCAACCGCCCGGCCGGCACCCTGGCCTATGGACAGCAACGTCGCCTGGAAATCGCCCGCTGCATGATGACCCGTCCGCGGATCCTCATGCTCGACGAACCGGCCGCCGGCCTGAACCCGAAGGAAACCGAAGACCTCAAGGCGCTGATCAGCGTGCTGCGTGAAGAGCACAACGTCACCGTGCTGCTGATCGAACACGACATGAAACTGGTCATGAGCATTTCCGACCACATCGTCGTGATCAACCAGGGCACGCCCCTGGCCGACGGCACACCGGAACAGATCCGCGACAATCCTGAAGTGATCAAAGCCTACCTGGGGGAAGCGTAAATGCTGCAGTTCGAAAACGTTTCCACCTTCTACGGCAAGATCCAGGCCCTGCACAGCGTCAACGTCGAAGTCCGTCAGGGCGAGATCGTGACCCTGATCGGCGCCAACGGTGCCGGCAAGTCGACCCTGCTGATGACGCTCTGCGGTTCGCCGCAGGCCCACAGCGGCAGCATCCGCTACATGGGTGAGGAACTGGTCGGCCAGGACTCCTCGCAGATCATGCGCAAGAGCATTGCCGTGGTGCCGGAAGGTCGTCGGGTGTTTTCCCGCCTGACCGTGGAAGAAAACCTCTCCATGGGTGGTTTCTTCACCGACAAGGGCGATTATCAGGAACAGATGGACAAGGTCCTCGGACTTTTCCCACGCCTGAAAGAACGCTTCAGCCAGCGTGGCGGCACCATGTCCGGCGGCGAACAGCAAATGCTCGCCATCGGCCGTGCGCTGATGAGCAAGCCCAAGCTGTTGCTGCTCGACGAGCCGTCGTTGGGCCTGGCACCGATCATCATCCAGCAGATCTTCGACATCATCGAACAGCTGCGCAAGGACGGTGTGACCGTGTTCCTGGTCGAGCAGAACGCCAACCAGGCACTGAAAATCGCTGACCGTGCCTACGTTCTGGAGAACGGCCGGGTAGTGATGACAGGCACCGGTGAAGCGCTGTTGACCGATCCGAAAGTGCGTGACGCGTACCTCGGTGGCTAAGCCTTTGCGGTAAACAAAAAACGGCCTTTGCGGGCCGTTTTTTTTATGCCTGCCAACCTCCCTGACTACGCAAACCCTCTTCTGTAGGAGCGAGCTTGCTCGCGAAGAACTGGAGGGCGCCGCGTTCATTCAGACAACCCTCGTCATCGTTAACGTCCATCGTCGGAACGCCCCCCGGAGCAGGCTCGCTCCTACAGGACGACGTGCGTGTGAAGATTTACAACCGATCCAACGCCTCCCCACTGCGCTTGAACCACCCGATCAAATAGTCCGCCAGCACTTGCGTGCGCTTGGGCAATCCACCCTGATACGGATGCACCAGATACATTGGCATGCTGCGGGTCTGATAATCGCGCAGGAGCCATCGCAAGCGCCCGTCGGCCAGTTCTGTTGGCAAGCAGTAGGATGGCAGGCGCGCAATACCGGCGCCGACCAGTGCGGCTTTCTTCAAGAGGTTGTAGTGGTTGCTGGCGAACGGCCCAGACACCCGCACCCGCAACAACTCATGCTGCTGGTGATAAAGCCATTCTTCGCGGCCGCTGTAATGGCTGTTGAGCAGGCAACGATGCTCGGCCAACGCCTGGGGCGTTTGCGGTTCACCGTATTGTTCCAGATAAGCCGGGCTGGCACAGGTCAGCTCTTGCCACGCCAGCAGCGGGCGCGCCACCAGTCGCTGGTCAATGGCCACGTCAGAGCGAATCGCCAGGTCGAAGCCGTCACGGGACAGGTCGCGGTAGCTGTTGTTGAGCTCCAGTTCGATCTGCACCTGAGGGTATTTGGCGGAGAACTCCAGCAGCAGGCCATCGAAGAAGGTTTCCCCGAGTGATACCGGCACCGTCATCCGCACCGGGCCGGCCATGTCGTCCTTCAGACGCGCCAGGGCCTGGCGCGCCCGCTCGACTTGCACCACCAGCGCCTGTGCCTGGGGCAACAACGCAGCACCGGCAGCGGTCAGGCTCAGGCGGCGGGTGGTGCGTTGCAACAGCACCACGGAGAACTGCGCCTCCAACTGGCTGATGCGTTTGGACAACTGGCCTTTGCTGCAACCGAGCTGCTGCGCCGCCAGGGTGAAACTTCCCGCTTCGATCAACACGGCGAACGCGGCCAGGTCATCCATCTCGCTCATGGATTGTTTCCATTTGAAAACCAAAGGTTGCCTATTAGCGCGCTTATCTGCAGAAAAAACCACCCTAAACTGATACCTCGTTCAATCCACAACGAGGATCAACATCCATGAAAATTCTATTGATCGGCGCAGGCGGCACCATCGGTTCGGCCATCGACAAAGAACTGTCGCCACGCCACGAAATCATCCGCATCGGTCGCACCAGCGGCGACTTCCAAGTGGACATCAGCGACAGCGCCTCGATTCGCAAACTGTTCGAGCAGACCGGCAAATTCGACGCACTGGTGTGCGCCGCGGGCAACGTGACCTTTGCCCCGCTCAATGAGATGACCGAAGAGAGCTTTGCCTTGGGCCTGAAAGACAAACTCATGGGCCAGGTCAACCTGTTGCTGATCGGCCGCGAGTTCGCCAACGACGGCGCTTCGTTCACCTTCACCACTGGCGTGCTCAGCCACGATCCGATTTACAGCGGTGCCTCAGCGGCGCTGGTCAACGGTGCACTGGACAGCTTCGTCCGGGCCGCCGCCATCGAACTGCCGCGCGGCCTGCGTGTGAACTCGATCAGCCCGAACGTCCTGGTCGAAGCCATGGGCAAATACGCGCCGTACTTCCGCGGCTTCAAGCCGGTTCCTGCGGTAGATGTGGCGTTGGCCTACGCCAAGAGCGTGGAAGGCCTGCAAACAGGTCAGACCTTTCACGTCGGCTGACCGTCCTTTCTGACAGACGCGTTACTGGCGAACGATCACGCCGTTCGCCAGACGCCCGTGCCCGAACTGTCGCAGCCACTGTTGCATCGGCCGTTCAAACCATCGATGACAGATCAGGCTGGCACCGATCAGTACCAAAAAAAAACAGCAGCAATGTCCATGGTTGATGAAAGACGCTACGCCTCCGGCAACTCAATCCCCGACACACAAGCCTTGTGATCACAGGCTTGCCTGAGTAACGTGGCGGCACCTGTCAGGAGACCCCAAGATGCGTGTTGCCCGTTCCCTAGTCCTCGTCGCCTTGCTTCCGCTGTTCGCCGCTTGCCAGTTGTTCGAGGGTGAACGGCAGAGCGCCTCCCATGTCGGCCAGACACGCATGCAAGGCCAGTTGACCGCAGCGGATGGCAAACTGGTGTTCCAGCCGTGCAACCAGGCAAACCGCTATGTAGTCAACGACACGGGCGGTACCAGTGTCCTGCAGCAGGCTGCAAACCTGGCGGACAAACAGGGCAAGCTGTTTGCCGACGTGCGCGGACGGGTTGTGGCCGGCAGTGGTGGTGACGGCCAGTTCGATCTGGAGCAGTTGTACCGCGTCGAGCGTTCGGGCACCGCGTGCGATGATCCGAACTTCAAACAGCTGATTCTGCGCGCCGCCGGGCACACCCCGGAGTGGAGCGTGAAAGTCAGCGGCAAAGGCATGGTCGTCGACCGCGCCGGCCAGCCGCCGCTGGCCGTGCCCTACGTCGAGGAGCAACTGGGCGATGGCCGTTTCAACCTCAGCACCGAAGCCAACAACCAGCACATCGAACTCTGGGTTGCACCGCAACGTTGCGTCGACAGCAGCACCGGCAGCATCCAGCACATGAGCGCCGAGCTGCGAATTGACGGCCAGGTTCAGCGCGGATGCGGTTATTTCGGAGGATCGCGCGACGACTGATTCGACGAGAGGCGGTTTTTGCCTCACTGGACGCTGCCTTTGGGGCTTATAATTGCCGGCTTCAAACGCCCTGGCGCAGTTGTGCGCCCCGCGAACCGGATCCCGCCATGTTACGAATCACCGAACTCAAGTTGCCGATCGACCATCCCGATGAAGACCTGCGCCCTGCCATCGTGCAGCGCTTAGGGCTTGCCAGCGATGACCTGCTCGATTTCACCTTGTTCAAGCGCAGCTACGATGCGCGTAAAAAGTCCTCGGAACTGTGTTTCATCTACACCATCGACCTTCAAGTTCGCGACGAGGCGGCGGTGCTGCACAAGTTCGCCGACGACCGTAACGTCAACGTGGCACCGGATGTCAGCTACAAAGCGGTAGGCCAGGCTCCGGCCGACCTGAATGCGCGTCCGATCGTCGTCGGCTTCGGTCCGTGCGGGATTTTCGCCGGGCTGCTGCTGGCGCAAATGGGCTTCAAGCCGATCATCCTCGAACGCGGAACCGAAGTACGCCAGCGCACCAAGGACACCTGGGGCCTGTGGCGCAAAAGCGTGCTCAACCCGGAATCCAACGTGCAATTCGGCGAAGGCGGCGCGGGGACATTCTCCGACGGCAAGCTGTACAGCCAGATCAAGGATCCGAAGTTCCTCGGTCGCAAGGTCCTGCACGAATTCGTCAAGGCCGGCGCGCCGGAAGAAATCCTCTACGTCAGCAAACCGCACATTGGTACGTTCCGTCTGACCGGTGTGGTGGAAAACATGCGTGAGCAGATTCGCGCCCTTGGCGGCGAAGTGCGCTTCCAGCAGCGTGTCACCGACGTGTTGATCGATGACGGCCAACTGGTCGGCGTCGAGCTCAACGGCGGCGAACAGATCCATTCGAAACATGTGATCCTGGCCCTCGGCCACAGCGCCCGCGATACATTCCGCATGCTCCACGGCCGTGGCGTGTACATGGAAGCCAAGCCGTTCTCGGTGGGTTTCCGCATCGAGCACCCGCAGTCGCTGATCGACCGCGCGCGCCTGGGCAAGTACGCAGGCCACCCGAAACTGGGCGCCGCCGACTACAAACTGGTGCACCACGCCAGGAACGGTCGTTCGGTCTACAGCTTCTGCATGTGCCCGGGCGGTACGGTCGTGGCGGCGACGTCCGAACCGAACCGCGTCGTGACCAATGGCATGAGCCAGTACTCGCGTAACGAGCGCAATGCCAACTCCGGCATCGTCGTCGGCATCACCCCGGAAGTCGATTATCCGGGCGGTCCGCTGGCCGGTATCGAGCTGCAGGAACGCCTGGAATCCCACGCCTTTGTGCTGGGTGGCAGCAACTACGAAGCCCCGGCGCAACTGGTCGGCGATTTTATCGCAGGCAAAGCGTCCACCGAATTGGGCAGCGTCGAGCCGTCCTATAAGCCGGGCGTTGCCCTGGGTGATCTGGCGCTGGCCTTGCCGGCGTTCGCCATCGAAGCGATTCGCGAAGCCTTGCCGGCGTTCGAGAAGCAGATTCGCGGTTACTCGCTGCACGATGCGGTGTTGACCGGAATCGAGACGCGTACGTCGTCGCCACTGCGCATTACCCGCAACGAGTCGATGCAGAGCCTGAACGTGAAAGGCTTGTTCCCGGCCGGTGAAGGTGCCGGTTACGCGGGCGGGATTCTCTCGGCGGGTGTCGACGGGATTCGCATTGCCGAAGCGGTGGCCCGGGACATCCTCGGTCTCGAGGCCTGATACCACTCTAATGTGGGAGCGGGCTTGCTCGCGAAAGCGGTGGATCAGCCAATACATATGTTGGATGTGAAACCGTCTTCGCGAGCAAGCCCGCTCCCACATTCGATCTTCGGTGTGTCAGATATTGGCGCGCAGCACCGAGGCCGGCAATGGCTCACCGCGCTCAACGGTCGCCGCTACCGCAGCCATCAAGCCACTCAATTCATACCCCTGGGCCTTGAGCCACTTCGGATCGTAATAGGTCGTGGCGTAGCGCTCGCCGCCGTCACACAGAATCGCCACCATCGACCCCGTCTCCCCCGCCGCCTTCATCTGCTGAGCGGCCATCAGTGCGCCGATCAGGTTGGTCCCGCTCGACCCGCCCACATGGCGTCCCAGACGCTCTGCAAGGTAGTGCATGGCCGCCAGTGACAAGGCATCCGGCACCTTGACCATCGCGTCGATCACCTTGGGCAGAAACGACGCTTCCACACGCGGCCGGCCGATGCCTTCGATACGCGAGCCGTGATCCAGACGCAGGCTGGCATCGCCCGTCTGGTAGTAATCAAAGAACACCGAACGCTCGGCATCGGCACACAGCACGCGAGTGCAATGCTGGCGATAACGCACGTAGCGGCCCAGGGTGGCCGTGGTGCCCCCGGTGCCGGGGCTGGAAATCAGCCAGCTCGGCTCGGGATGCTGCTCGAAACGCATCTGATGAAAGATCGACTCGGCTATGTTGTTGTTCGCCCGCCAGTCGGTGGCTCGCTCGGCGTAGGTGAACTGGTCGATGAAATGCCCGTCGTGTTCGCGAGCCAGACGCTCGGACTCGGCGTAGATCTGGGTCGGGTCGTCCACCAGGTGGCTTTGGCCACCGTAGAAGGCAATTTGCGCGATCTTTTCCCTGGACGTGGTCGCCGGCATCACCGCAATGAACGGCAAGCCCAGCATGCGTGCGAAATACGCTTCGGAAATCGCCGTCGAACCGCTGGAAGCTTCAATGACCGGCGCACCGGGTTTGAGCCAGCCGTTACACAGCGCATACAGAAACAGCGAGCGGGCAAGGCGGTGCTTGAGGCTGCCCGTGGGGTGGCTGGATTCATCCTTGAAGTACAACTCGATGCCTGGAAAACCCGGTAGCGGCAAGGGAATCAGGTGTGTGTCGGCGCTGCGCTGGAAGTCGGCTTCGATGATCCGGATCGCTTCGCGGGACCACTGTCGGTTGTCGCTCATGATGGTTTTCTCGTTGAATCAGGCAAGAGTGGGCCTTGTCACAGGGCTCAACTATCAAGCTTAGGAAAAAACCTACATACAGCACAGGTACAGCTGAGATCCAATACGCCCGGCAACTGCTAGGCTCAGGTCCTTGCCGGCAGATTACGTTGTAACGACATATAACAAAAAAGAATATAACTTTTGTTTTAACAACTAACAGTACTTGTTAGGGTGTAACACCTTTTGAATTCACGGATGGAGAGCGACCTTGCCTCTGCGTAGCACTTTCACGCGTTTCTTTCAGTTGGAAGCTGCCAGCGGTCTGCTACTGATTGCCGCTGCCGTTCTGGCTCTGATCATCAACAATTCGCCGCTGTCGTGGCTGTACAACGGCCTGCTGGACACCCCCGTGGTGGCCCAGATCGGCGCGCTGAAAATCGCCAAGCCCTTGCTGCTGTGGATCAACGACGGCCTGATGGCACTGTTCTTCCTGCTGATCGGCCTGGAAGTGAAGCGCGAAGTCCTCGACGGCCAGTTGTCCAGACCGTCGCAAATCGTCCTGCCCGGCGCGGCGGCGATTGGCGGCATGGTGGTGCCGGCGCTGATCTACTGGTACCTCAATCGCGACACGCCACCAGCCCTCAACGGCTGGGCAATCCCGACCGCTACCGACATCGCCTTCGCCCTTGGCGTGCTGGCATTGCTGGGCAAACGCGTTCCTGTCTCGCTGAAGCTGTTCCTGATGACCCTGGCGATCATCGACGACCTTGGCGCGATCATCATCATTGCGATCTTCTATTCCGGCGCGCTGTCGACCTTGTCCCTGGCACTGGCTGCGACCTGTATTGCGGCGCTGATCGGGATGAACCGGCTTGGGGTGGTCAAGCTCGGACCGTACATGATCATTGGCTTGATCCTCTGGGTCTGCGTACTCAAGAGCGGTGTCCACGCCACGCTGGCCGGCGTGACCCTGGCTTTCTGCATTCCGCTGCGCACGAAAAATGCCGAGCCTTCGCCGCTACTGACCCTGGAACACGCCCTGCACCCGTGGGTCGCCTACGGCATCCTGCCGCTGTTCGCCTTCGCTAACGCCGGCCTGTCCCTGAGCGGCGTCACCGTCGAAAGCTTCACTCACCATGTGCCCATGGGCATCGCCATCGGGCTGCTCCTGGGCAAGACCGTCGGTGTCTTCGGCCTGACCTGGCTGGCCGTGAAAACCGGTATCGCCGCCCTGCCCCAAGGCGCCAATTGGGGCCAGGTGCTGGGTGTGGCGATTCTCTGCGGCATTGGTTTCACGATGAGCCTGTTTGTCGGCTCGCTGGCCTTTGAGCCGGGCGTTAGTGATTTCGCCGGGATGGACCGCATGGGGATCCTGACCGGTTCGATACTGGCCGCGCTGATCGGTTATGCAGTGACGGCGATGGCGAGCCGCAAGAGCACCGCGCTGGCCTCCTGATAAACAGCGATAACGCCTGGCGCCAATCAAGACGCCCCTCAGCTGAAAAACAAAAAACCCGATCAGTCACCTGATCGGGTTTTTTGTTTATCCGGTGTTTGCGCTTAGTGCGAAACGCGGCTGGTGCCATTCACACTGGCGATGCGCACACGCTCGCCAACGCGGAACACTTCGTTCGGTTGAACTTCCTGAACGTAGGCGCGCATGCTGCCATCGTCTTCGCGCACGGTGATTTCCACGCCCTGGGTGCGGGTCAGGCCTTCTTCAGCGGCCGAACCGAGCAGGCCACCAGCGACTGCGCCGATGACCGCAGCAACAACACTGCCTTTGCCGCCACCGACGGAGCTGCCGCCAACGCCGCCGACCACTGCGCCCGCAGCGCCGCCGATCGGGGTTTTGGTGCCTTCGATTTTCACCGGACGCAGCGCTTCGATGGTACCCATGCGAACGGTCTGCACACGACGCGCCTCGTCACGGGAGTAGGAGTCACCGGTCAGGCTCGATTGGCAACCAGTGAGCAACATCGCCATCGTGGAAAAGGAAGCAACCAGCAGAACAGACTTACGCATAGCATCAACTCCAAAGAAACAGATGTTCATTAGACCCCGCGGCTTGACGCCTGTCACGGCATCACCCGGGTAAAATTGCTTTGATTCAGGCCCCGTTAAGGCGCCCCCCACGAACTCACACAGTAGCGGCAAAATCGGAAAACCGCCCCGCCGACCAAGGATTTTCATGGACTACTTTATCATCGTCGTCACGACTGTTGCCGGTTTGTACTTCCATTGGTGGCTGTACGTGCGGATCAAACGCTGGATGGACCGCGACCTGGCACTGGCGCTGGCAGGAAAGGACGAGCAGAAAAAAGCCTTCATGCTCGAGCGGTTGGCAAGTGCCCGGGCGCAGAAGATCAAGCGTCGAGACCTGCCGAAGTGGCTGGAGGCCGCTGCGGCAGACTATCCCGGTCGGTAGGCGGCTCAGGGTGCCAGGCGTTCAAGAATCCAGTCGGCGCCCTGCTGGCGGTAGTTGAGGCGGTCGTGCAGGCGGCTTGGGCGGCCCTGCCAGAATTCGATGCGCTCCGGCAGCAGGCGATAACCGCCCCAGTGTTCCGGGCAATGTGGCTGGGTGTCGCTGAAACGTTGCTCGGTGTCCTTGAGCAGCGCTTCGAGCTCGCCACGATCGGCGATCACGCAACTCTGCGGCGACGCCCAGGCCCCCAGACGACTGCCGAGCGGACGAACCTGATAATAGGCGTCGGACTCCTCGGGTGTCACCTTCACCACCCGCCCTTCGATGCGCACCTGGCGCTCCAGCGCCGGCCAGAAAAACGTCATGGCCGCGAACGGATTCGCGGCCAGTTGCTGGCCCTTGGCGCTATCGTAGTTGGTGAAAAAGGTGAAGCCCTGCTCGTCCAGGCCCTTGAGCAATAGAATGCGACAATGCGGTCGACCGTCCTGGTCAACGGTGGCCAGGGTCATGGCGTTGGCTTCCACCGGCGCCTGTTCGGTTTTCACCGCGTCGGCAAACCACCGGTGGAACAACGCAAACGGCTCGGCCGGGGCTTGCGCCTCGGTCAGGCCATCCCGGGTGTAGTCACGACGCATATCAGCCAGGCCCTGGGTCATGGCGCATTCCTTTTGGTTAACGAATCACTGCTTTGCAGTATCGGTGGTGGCGCCTTTCTTGTCAGCCGCGGAGGCTTTGGCTGGCGTGGTTTTCTTCGCCGGCGTTGCAGTTTTCGCAGGTGCTTTCTTGGCCGGAGCTTTTTTCGCCGGGGCTTTTTTCGCCGCTGGAACAGCCGCTTTTTTAGACGCCGGGGCCGGTGTCACAGGCTTGGCGACCGGCTTGACGTCAGCGGCAGTGACCCTGGTCACAGGGGCCGGCGCCGGCATGTTGTACTTGCTCAGCAGTGCGGCCATGGTGTTTTGCGGGGTCACCAGCAGCTCCACGCGGCGGTTCAACGCACGCCCTTCCACGCTGTCGTTGGCGGCGCGCGGCGCATCACCGCCCATGCCACGCAGCATCAGGCGATCACGCTGCAAACCACTGAGACGGAAAATTGCCGCGACGGCCTGGGCACGCTCCTGGCTCAGCTTGACGTTGGCAGGCGCAGCGCCGGACGTATCACTGTGGCCGAGGATCAGGACAGCAGTCTTTGGATCGGCTTCAAGGATTTTGGCAATGCGGGTAAACGGACCGAGTGTGACCGGCAGCAACATGGCCGGACGATCAGGGTTGAACGAGCCTTCGACCGGCGCAGTCACCACCAGCACGTTTTCGCGACGCTCGAGTTGCAGGTTGCTGCCCTTGACCGCCTCGCGCAGGCGCGGTTCATAGTCGTCAAGCCAGGCCTGGGTGACTTTCGGGTCAGGCATCGGTACAGCCTTGGCGGCGCTCTGCTCGCTACCGCCAAACGGCCACCACCACTTGCTGCCGCTATCGGTTCCGGCCTTGGCCACCGCAACGGGTTTGACTTCAGGTTTCACCTCCGGCTTGACCGCAGGCTTGCCAGCGCTGTCGTCGGAACCGAACGGCCAGTACCAGTGGCTGCCGCTTTCAGTCTTGGCGACCGGTGCCGTGGCGTCTTTCTGTGGAGTCTGTGCGCAACCGGTGATAGCGAAGCACAGGGCCAAGGCGAGGGTTTTATTGGATGACATTGGATATCCACAAAAATGAAGTCAAAAAATCAGGCCGCATGGGCCCGTATAAGCAGACGCTTTGAAACTGAAAAGACAATCGGGTTCCAGTCCCGGAACCCGATAGCCGCTTTTACAGACAAGTGGCCAGAACCCGCGCCAGCTTTTGCGCACGCGGGTCCATCAAGACGTACGGCCCCAGGGTATTTGTCACAAACCCGAAGGCCACATCGTACTCCGGGTCGGCAAAACCGATGGAGCCGCCGGCGCCCGGATGACCAAACGCCCGCGGGCCAAGGCCGAAGGTGGCGTTGGCAACGTCCGGTTGATCGAGCATGCAACCCAGGCCGAAACGGGTCCGGGTCAGTAAAGTCTTGTCCTCGCCGAGGCTGTGCTCACGAGTCAATTCATCGAGCATTTCGCTTTCCAGCAGGCTGCCGTCAAGCAGGCCGGCGTAAAACCCGGCCAGGCTGCGGGCATTGCCATGGCCATTGGCGGCTGGCTGCTGCATGCGTCGCCACTCGGGTTTGTTGGTGCTGGTCATGATCGACGGCGGGTTGGTGAACGCCCGGGTGGTCATGGCCGTTGGCTCACGCATGGTCACTTGCAACAGGCGCTGGGCGGCGGCATCGCCGACATTGCCCTTGCCCCGCGCAATGTGGGCCACGCGATAGAACTCTTCGTCGGCCAGACCCACATGGAAGTCCAGGCCCAACGGCCTGGCGACCCGCGCAACGATGGACTCACCCGGCCCACGGCCGTCGGCACGGCGCAGCAACTCGCCGACCAGCCAGCCATAGGTGATCGCCGCGTAACCGTGACCTTCGCCCGGCGTCCACCACGGCGCTTCGGCGGCCAGGGCGCCGACCATGGTTTGCCAGTCGTAAAGGGCTTCGGGGGCCAGTAATTCGCGCAATGCCGGAAGGCCGGCCTGATGGCAGAGCAGTTGACGAAGGGTGACAGACTCTTTGCCGGCAGCGGCAAATTCGGGCCAGTAGCGCGCAACCGGGGCATCCAGTTGCAGCTTGCCTTCGGCCACCAATTGCAGCGCGGTGACTGCGGTAAAGGTCTTGGTGCAGGAGAACAGGTTGGCGATGGTGTCGCTGTGCCAGGCCTCGGCCCCGTCCTTGTCGGCAGTGCCGGCCCACAGATCGAGGACGGTTTCGCCACCGATCTGAATGCACAACGCGGCGCCACGCTCCTGGGGATCGTCGAACAACGCCGCGAAAGCCTCACGCACCGCCTCGAACTTAAGCTCGTAATGACCCTGAATCTGCACCCGCAACTCCCCGGATTAACGCTCTACAAAGTGGCGGGCATTGTTCCAGCCCTTGAGGGTTTTGGGAACAGGGTTGGGCCGGGCGGTTATTGCGCCGCCAAGCTTTTGCGGCGAGGACTCAGTGACCTTTCCCGGAATGCCCACCAGCGCCCTTCCCCGGTCCCTTGCCGGCCTCGGCCTTGCGGCCGCCCTCGGCGTCGTGGCTGGCTTTGTCGGCGGCGGCCGCTGACTTCTCGGCCTCTTTGCCCAGTTGCTCGACTGTCGCCAGATTGCTCTTGCGCACGCTGTCGACAAAGCCCTGGAACGGCAGATCAGTGATGCCCACCAACCCGAAGTGACCGTTTTCACCGTCAAGCAGGCGCCCGGTGACCGGTTGGTCGAGGTACTGGAACCAATGCACGCCGACAATCGACGGCTCGCTCAAGGCCTGTTTGAGGAAGTTGGCATACGCCGCACCACGGTCCTCCTCCTTCACCAACGGCGTGACGCCACCCCAGAACGGGCCGCGATCAGTCGAGCCGAAATTGAACTCGGTGACCAGCACCGGTTTGTCGAGGCTGCGCAGCCTGGCGAAGTCGTAACCATCCTGGGGTTGCAGGGTGTACATGTTGAAGCTCAACACGTCGCAATACTGGGCGCAGGACTCCACGGCTTCCGGCGTGCTGATGGCGAAACGGCCGCCGAGCAGCAGCTGGTTAGGCGCGTGCCACTGGAGTGAGTCGGAGATGGTCTTGAAGTAAGTGTCAGCAAAGACCTTCTGGAAGTATTTGAAGTCAGCTTCGATTTCCGGGTGTTCGGCGCTCGGGAGCGGCGGTACGAACCCCGGATCTTCCATCAGTTCCCAGGCCGGCAGATCAATGCCCCAGGCTTTCGACAGGCCATCCTGATTGCGGTACTTGTCGCGCAGTTGCTTGAGGAACGCGCGCTTGGCCGGCACGTCGGTGGTCATTTTCAAGGTGCCGTAGGCCAGCGCATAACGGGCTTTCGGGTCATCGCCGGGACCGGCCCAGGCCAGCTCATTGTCGGCGTAGTAACCGATCAGCCATGGATCGTCACGATGGTCGCGAGCGGCAATCGCCACGGCGCGTTCGGTGGCCATGGCAAAACGCGGGTCGAACGGGTCGGGCATGCCGCCCCACCAATCGGTGCCGGTGCTGATGCTGGCGTAGTCGCCGACAATCGACAGCGGCAAGGTGTACGGCACGCGATCAGCGTTACCCAATACCGGAGCGCTCCAGTTGCCGATGGTGTTGAAACCCCAGGCCTGCAAGCGATCAAGGGTGTGACCGGCCCAGCGCTGCTCGTCGAACTTCGCTTTGCACGGTTCGACAGCTTTTGCCTCAGCAGCTTTCGCTTCCGTCGTTTCGGACTTGGCCGCCTCGGCGACGCCAGCTTTGGTTTCGCTGCCCGGGCCACAAGGATCGCCATACAAGCGCTGCAGGTTGGCAGCGTAGAAGTCATACCAGCGACCGGCATTGTAGCCGCGCCCTTGATCGGCCCCGTTGCCGCCACGGTTGTCGCCTTCACCATAGTGGCTGGCCAGCGCCTCGTCAGCCTTGGGCAGGGATTCGAACATCCACTCGCGGCCGGCAACATAGGTCTGGTTGACATCCGGGGCCACGGTATTGACCCCGAGGGAATAGAACGGGTGGCCTTCAGGCGTCACCAGATACCAGCGACCGTCACGCTTTTCTGTGCGGAAAAAACCGCTGGCCTTGAAGGATGGGCCTTTGGTCAAACCACCGAATTTGTCCAGGGAGGACTTTTCACGCTCGGCCAGCCAGGTTTTCAGTTGTTGTTGCTCCTTGCTCGCGGCGCCTTTGAGTTGTTCGTCGCTGCCGATCTTTTCCGGCCATTTGCCCCGGGTCGACTGGCCGTAAGCGTCCACCAACCCGCCGTACACGGCTTGGGTGACCGACTCACCGTCCTGCACACCAAAGCGCTCCAGCAGGATGCTCTGCGCGGCTTTCGGCTGGTCCATCGACAAACTCACCGACACCACTTCTCTGCGATCCAGTTCACCGGCGCTACTGGCCAGCAACACACGTTGGCCATCGACGGTCATCGGCATCGGCGGGCCAGCCTTCATGCCCTGGCTCAACGGTGATGTCGCTTGCAGTGGCACCAACAGGGTTTGCGCAGGCCCCGCCGGCAGATCGACACGGCTGACCAGCGTCTTGCCGTCGTTGCTCTGGATGGTCACGTACAGGGTCAAGGCCCAGTTCATCGCACTCTGGATCCGCAGGCTCATGACGCCCGACTGCGACCAGTCCCAGGCGCCGGTTTGCGGGGTCAGGCGCAAAGTCGGCCGGGCGACCGGGTTAAATGTCACCCGGCGCAGCACTTCGCCCTCGGGGGTTTGCTCGGCGTTGGATTGCGGCAGGCTGGCATCCTGAGTCGCCACCTGGACCACGTCGGCGGGGCGCACAAAGTTGAACAGCGTCTGCTGGCCGGCGGGAGCGGCCAGCAAAGGTGTTGCGAACAGCAGGGCAAAAACGGCAGGCAACGAACGGCAAATCATGAGAACGAAATTCTCCCTAACGACCTTCAATGGGCCAGTGGAAAAGCGATGGCAGAGAGATAGACAACGCGGCGGGCAAAACTGCCCACCGGTGCGTCAGGAAATTTCTCGACGGAACGGCGGCAACGCGTTGAGGATGGCTTTGCCATAGCGCTGGGTCACCAGGCGCCGGTCGAGCAAGGTGATGGTGCCGCGGTCTTCTTCGGTACGCAGCAAGCGGCCGCAGGCCTGGACCAGCTTCAGCGAGGCGTCCGGTACGGAGATTTCCATGAACGGATTGCCGCCCCGGGCCTCGATCCATTCGGACAAGGCTGCTTCGACGGGATCATCGGGCACCGAGAAAGGAATCTTGGCAATGACCACGTGCTCGCAATAGGCACCGGGCAAGTCGACCCCTTCAGCGAAGCTCGCCAGGCCGAACAACACGCTGGAATCCCCGCCATCGACTCGCGCCTTGTGCTTGTTCAGGGTTTCCTGTTTCGACAGGTTGCCCTGAATGAACACTTGCTTGCGCCAGTCACGGTCAAGGCCATCGAACACGTCCTGCATCTGTTTACGCGAGGAAAACAGCACCAGGGTGCCCCGCGAGCCTTCGACCAACTCAGGCAGATCACGAATGATCGCGGCGGTATGCGCCGCTGCATCACGGGGGTCGGCGTTCAGGTTCGGCACCCGCAACACACCGGCGTCGGCATGATGGAACGGGCTTGGCACCACCGCCGTCACGGCTTTTTTCGGCAGGCCGGCGCGCATGCGGAAGCGGTCGAAGGTACCCAGGGCGGTCAGGGTCGCCGAGGTCACCAGACAGCCATAGGCCACGTTCCACAAATTGCGCCGGAGCATTTCCGCCGCCAGGATGGGACTTGCGTTGACCTCGATGTCGAACAGCGAACCACTTTCGGCCAGAGTCAGCCAGCGGGCCATGGGCGGGTTGTCCTCCGGGTCTTCGACGGTGAAGGCGGTCCACAACTCCCAGTTGCCGGAAGAGCGGGACAACAGGCTGCCGAACAACGGATACCACTCTTCGGCCTGGTTGCTGGCGATACCGATGTTGACCTCGCCGTCCATGCCTTCCTTGAGCAGGTCGGTCAGGCGGGTGAACACGTCGGTCAACCGTGCGAAGCCTTTCTTCAGTTCGATGCCCATTTCGCGCATGTGCTCGGGAATCACCCCGCCGACGAATCGATGACGCGGGCGCTCGCGGCCTTCAACGTCTTCGCCGGGTTTGAAATCGGCAACCTGCTCACACGCGGTGAACATGAACTGCTGCTGGGTCTTGATCTCCCGCGCCAGCTCCGGCACCTGCTCGATCAACTTACCCAGGTCGCCCGGCAACGGATGCTGGGCCAGCAGTTTGGTGAGGTTCTTGGCCGTGGTTTCCAGCCAGTCGGCGGTGGAGCGCAGGCGCGTGTAATGGGCGAAATGGCCGATGGCCTTGTCCGGCAGGTGATGGCCTTCGTCGAACACGTAGATGGTGTCGCGCGGGTCCGGCAGCACGGCGCCGCCGCCAAGGGCCAGGTCGGCCAGGACCATGTCGTGGTTGGTGACGATCACATCGACCTTGCCCATGCCTTCGCGGGCCTTGTAGAAGGCGCACTGGCCGAAGTTCGGGCAATGACGGTTGGTGCACTGGCTGTGATCGGTGGTCAGACGCGCCCAGTCGGCGTCTTCCAGGGCGGTGGACCAGCTGTCGCGGTCGCCGTCCCATTTATTGCCGGCGAGTTTTTCGATCATGCTGGTGAACAGTTTCTGACTGGCCTCGTCGACCTCGATCTTGAAGCCTTCTTCCTCGAACAACTGCGCCGTGGCGGTCTGCGCGTGGCCTTCCTGGAGCAACATGTCGAGCTTGGACAGGCACATGTAGCGCCCGCGCCCCTTGGCCAGGGCGAAGCTGAAGTTCAGCCCGCTGTTGCGCATCAGGTCGGGCAAGTCCTTGTAGACGATCTGCTCTTGCAGGGCCACGGTGGCCGTGGCGATCACCAGGCGCTTGCCGGCGGCCTTCGCCGTGGGAATCGCTGCCAGGCTGTAGGCCACGGTCTTGCCGGTACCGGTGCCGGCTTCCACCGCGACTATCGCGGGGTCGCCACTGCGCCGGCCTTCGTCGTCGGTGTCGATGTCACCCAGGACCTTGGCGACTTCGGCGATCATCAGGCGTTGGCCGTAGCGCGGTTTGAGGCTCTTGGCTTCGAGAAAACGCGAGTAGGCGCCCTGGATCGTGGTTTTGAGTTCGGTGCTGATCATGGATTGTCGGGCGCAAAAAACGCTGGATAAATTTTCAGTGGTTCGGTTCGGCGGCTATCATACCCCGCTAATGAATCCCGCGCAGAACGGAGTAACCCAATGACACCTTTTAGCCTCATTTATAGCCTGCATGTACTGGCGGCCCTGGTCTGGGTCGGCGGCATGTTTTTCGCCTGGATGGTCCTGCGCCCCGCCGCGATCAAGGCACTTGAAGGCCATGCCCGGCTGAAGTTATGGGTAGAAGTGTTTCAAGGTTTTTTCCGCTGGGTCTGGGTGGCGGTGGTGCTGTTGCCGGTCAGCGGCGTGCTCATGCTGAATCTGCACTTCACCGGTTTTGAAAACGCGCCGCGCTATGTGCAGGTAATGATGGGCTTGTATGTGGTGATGACCGCGCTGTTTATCAGGATTCAGGCGCTGATGCTGCCGGAACTGCGCACCGCCGTGGCCGAGCAGGATTGGCCGGCGGGGGCGGCGGTGCTGGGGCGGATTCGCCGCTTGGTGGGGATAAATCTGCTGGTGGGGTTGGCTGTGGTGGCGATTGCGTCGGTTCGGCCGACGCTTTAAACGCTTCGTCGGAACGCCGTCCGGACCAAGCCCGCTCCCACAGGGTTCCGTAATCCAATGTGGGAGCGGGCTTGCCCGCAAAGACAATCGACTGGACGACACACATTTTTTCGGCGATTGCTTACAACCGCTGAACCGTCACCGAACCCGCCGCGCCTTCAGGCCCCGGTTGCCCGTCGGCGCCAGGTTTACCGCTCTTGCCACCATCGGCCTTGTAGATCAGGCAGCCCTTGGCCTTGCCACCCGCGCCCGGCTTGCCGCCCGGGCCGGCCAGGCCACCGGCACCGCCAGCCACCTGAACCTTGATTCGGTCTGCCGGGAAGTCGTGCGGCACCGCCAGTTTAACCAGCGCTCCCGGCGCCCCCGGCTGTCCATTGCTGCCATCACTGCCATCGGCACCACGACCGGCCTGACCCCAGGTGCACCCCGGTTCCTCACCGTTTGCCCCATCGAGACCGACAAACCCCGGTGCGCCCGCGCCACCACGGGCATCAACGATCAATTGCGGTGCATTCAGTGCCTTGATCTGCAAATCAAGATTGCGTCCGGATCGAGCGGCCTTCTGATAGGTCCCGGGTGCGCCACGGGCGGTGATCTGGCTGCCTTCTGACAAATCGGCGCGACGGACCTTCAGCGCCAGCGCCTGCTCCCCCGGCACGATGGCGATGCGCGCTTCACGCCCCAGATGCAATTCACCCACGGTGACTTCGGTGACGTTCGATGGAATCAGCAAGGTGCCGTAATCGGCCACTTCCAGGCGTTCCAGTTGCAGGGTGCTGGCGGTGTTGGGCAAGCGCATCAACGAGTTGGGTTCGACACTCACCACCTGTGCGCAGGCCAATGGGCTGATGAGTGCGGCGAGCAGGCAGAGTTTACGCATGGGAAGCCTTCGAAGCGGTAGGGGCTGGAATGGTTTGCAGGTGGAATACGCCGAAAATGACGATCTTCAGGCGGTCAAGCCAGGGATGGGCACGACCACGCAGGCTGCGATAGCACAGCAACGCTTCCAGTAGATGGATGAATCCCAACAGGCCGCCGGCCAGATTGACCAACGGGTGCAGCGGAAAGACGAACGGCGTGAGCAGGTTGACCAGCACCACCGACCAGAACACCAGGGTCAATAACCGCCCCAGCCCCCATATGACTTTCATACGCCCCCCCGATGAGAATTATTGTTTGCGCGCACAGTAACGGCTTCCACGCGGGTTAAGCCAGAGGGCAACGGAAAATTCTTCATGCAGGCCGCCGAACGGCCGTCGTTGCGCTCACAACTGTCGCTCGACGGCTCTATCTCTTGGCTCAGCGGTTTATATGCAGATCCACGCGACGGTTTTTCGCACGCCCTGCTTCCGTGTCGTTGTCGGCAATCGGCTGACTCTTGCCCTTGCCTTCGCTGGTGACTTTGTTCGGCGCCACACCCTGGCTCAGCAAGTATTCCGCCACGCTGCTGGCGCGTCGCTCCGACAAGGCCTGGTTATAAGTATCCGAACCGACGCTGTCGGTATGGCCGACCACCTTGATGCTGACCACATCGGCATCCTCGAACTTGCTCATCAACGCATCCAGTCGACTCTTGGCCGTCGGGGTCAGGTCGGATTGATTGAAGGCAAACAGCACGTCATCGCTCAGGGTGATGACTTCGGATTGCGCGGGCTCGGGTTTGACGCTGGCGGCCGGATACTGCGGCATCGGGCAACCGTGATGATCGACCGGGGTATTGGCGGGAGTGTCAGGACAACGGTCGCGTCGGTCGAAAACGCCGTCGCCGTCTTCGTCGCCATCCTGGGCATAGCAGATCAAACCGCCGGACAAGATACCCAGCGCCGCCCCACCCGCGGCCCAACTACCGCTCTCGATGGCGCCCAGACCACCACCAACCAGACCACCGATGAGGCTGCAAATTGGCCAGGTTCGTTGATTGAGGGGGGCAGTGCCATCACTGTGGGTCGCGCAGCCGGTCAAGAGGCTGCCAAGTAGCAGAACCGACAAGACGGTCCTTGTGAGAACGATCATGTTGAAAGCTCCTGTGTCCCCGGCCAATACCGGTTACACAGGAGTAAAGACCCGCATCCGCGACTGCACAAGGCGCGGATGCGAGGGGGGCTTAACGCTCGATTTTGATTTCCGTACGACGGTTCTGTGCACGACCGTCAGCGGTTTTGTTGTCAGCAACCGGCTGGCTTTCACCGGCACCGACAACCGACACGAAGTTACTGCGAGGTACGCCTTGCGAGATGAGGTATTCAACCACCGAGTGGGCGCGTTTATCCGACAGTTTCTGGTTGTAGACATCACTGCCCACGCTGTCGGTATGACCGGTGACGGTCAGTTTGGCAGTCGGGGCTTCGGCTTTCAGGCGAGTGGCAATCTTGTCGAGTACCAGTTTGTCGGACGAGGTAAGCGTGGCTTTATCAAACTGGAAGTGAACATCGCGGATGACGATGGTTTCTTCCTTGACCACAACCGCTTCTTCGACCACAGGTGCTGGTGGTGGGCAACCGTTGGCATCGACCTGAACGCCTTTTGGCGTGCCTGGGCACTTGTCACGGCTGTCCGGCACACCATCACCGTCTTCGTCGCCATCCCCGTGAACCCAGCAATAAGCCGCTGCCGTGCCGCCGACGAGCAGAGCACCATACCCTGCCCATGCCGAGCTTTCGGTCGCACCGAGGCCCGCGCCCACGACACCACCAACCGCCGCGCAGGTCGGCCAATCGGTTTTCTGCAAACCTGCGCAACCAGTCAAGACACTGGTTAGCAGAACCAAGGGTAATGCTGTCCGAACTATGCTCATCTAGTTTTCTCCTGAAGGATCGGCTTAGAACCGATTCAGGTAGTAAAGACCCGAGTTTTAAACTCCGCCAGCAATAGGCCATGCTGTTTATTCACGCATTGGCGACAAGTTCGTGCTTTTGTCGCCAAGCCGCTCTAGGCCCGAACGTTCGGGCAGGCTAGTCTTGGCAGATCTGATTGAGGATCTTCGATGACTGCAGATATTTCTTCACGCACGCCGCAACAGGCACTGGCCGCTTTACTTGACCGATATGCCCCCGCACGCCTGTTGTTGATCGGCGCCAGCGAGTTCCCGGCACTGGAAGCGTTCAAACTCGCGCACCCGGAAAGCAGCGTCGCTTGCGCTGCCCCCGGGCCGTTGCCCGCCGAGTTGGCAGCCCGCCGATTCGACCTGGCGCTGGTGGTCGATTGCCTGGAGCACTTGCCCAAGCGCGACGGCCTGAACCTGCTGGGTGGCATCCGCAACCTCAACGCCAGCCGCATCGCAGTGCTAGCGGATTTGCCGGCCTGTGGCTGGCAGGAAACCGACTTTTTCTCCCTGGCCCTGCAAGCCAGCGAACGCTTCCAACGGGACGAACAGGTCCTGACCCTGTTTACCTACGATCTGCTTGAATACAAACAAGTCCCCGACTGGCTGAATTCGCGCTTTTGGGCCAATCCGGAAAACTTCGGGAAATACTGGTGGTAATGCCATGAGTACATCCATTTGCCCTTGCGGCAGCGGCACCCCACTCGACGCCTGCTGCGGTCACTACCATGCCGGGCACCCGGCGCCGTGCGCGGAAGCCTTGATGCGCTCGCGCTACAGCGCCTATGTGTTGGGGCTGGTCGATTATCTGGTAGCCACCACCCTGCCTGCCCAGCAGGCCGGTCTGGACCGTCAATCGATCAGCGACTGGAGCGCGCAAAGTACCTGGTTGGGCCTTGAGGTGGAAAGCTCCGAAGTACTGGGCGGCCAGCCTGAACACGCCTTCGTGACCTTCACCGCGCGGTGGCACGACAGCGGTGGCGAGCACAGCCACCGCGAGCGCTCGTCATTTGTGCAAAACACCGGGCGCTGGTATTTCATCGACCCCACCGTGCCGCTCAAGGCCGGACGCAATGACGCCTGCCCGTGTGCGAGTGGGCAGAAGTTCAAGAAGTGTTGCTCGGGGTATTTCAGCAGCTAGGACATGGAATGCCTGTCCACCCCGCAGGAGTAGCCGAAGGCTGCGATCTTTTGGGTCTAGACTGGGGCTCAAGGGAGAAACAGCACGATGATCATCCACCGCGGCGCACGCTATCTGCTCACGTTGTTCCTGGCACTGGGACTCGGCGGCTGCGTATCGTGGTTCGGCGACGATTTGCCGGCCCCCGAAGTCCATCTGGTGAAGATAGAGGTGGTCCGGGCCAAATTGCTGGAACAGAAACTCCTCCTGCATTTTCGCATCGACAATCCCAACGACAGCGACCTGACGGTGCGCAGTCTGGAGTACCGCATTCACTTGGGTGACATTCTGCTGGCCGAAGGCGAGCACGAACACTGGTTCACCGTCGGCCCCAAACACAGCGCCTACTTCAAGGTGCCGATCCGCACCAACCTGTGGTCAAAGGTGCGTGACCTGGCCAAACTGCTGAAAAAATCCGATCAACCCATTCCCTATCGTCTGGAAGGTGAACTGGAAACCGGTATATTCATCGCCCACTACGTGCACCTGGCGCGCAATGGCGTGATAATCCCCGCCGATTTAATTCCGGAGCAACACCGATGACCCAGCAACCCCACGTCCACGGCCCTGACTGCAACCACGATCATGACCATCACCAGCATGATCACGACCACGGTCATGTCCACGGTCCGAACTGCGGCCACGCTCACCAGGAACCGGTGCGCAACGCCCTGAAAGACGTCGGCCGCAACGATCCGTGCCCGTGCGGCAACGGCAAGAAATTCAAGAAGTGCCACGGCGCTTGATGCTTCGGGCGAAGATTTGCTTCGCCTGTTGAATCGTCTTCGCGAGCAGACCTGTGGTGTGAATGCAGATCCCTTGCTCGCGATGGACTGTCAGTCGACACCTGTGTAGCTGACACACCATCGCGAGCAAGCTCGCTCCTACAGGTTTTTCAGTCAGCGTTTAACAGGTAGGCACTGCTGACCACCGTCGCATACTCACCGTGCAAATTCCCCAGCGACATCGCATGCACCTCCTCGGCGCTATGGGCATTGCCGAAAAAATCAGCCTTGTCGAAGGTAAAGCACGCATCCTCGGCCACCCACGTATCAAACCCCAGGTTGCCCGCCGTGCGCGCCGTGGATTCCACCGAGTTGTGGGTCGCGACACCGACGATGATCAACTGCCCGATCCCCGCCTCGCGCAACTCAATCTCCAGCCCCGTCGAACAAAACGCATCCGGCACCTGTTTCTGGATCAGGCGTTCGCCGGCCCTTGGTGCAAAGCGCTCCTGAAATTCCACCCCCGACTGCTGCGGCCAGAATACTGAGTCCTCTGAGCGGGACAGGTGCTGCACATGGATCACCGGCCGAGCGGTGCGCCGCCAATGGTCGAGCATTTCCAGCATGCGCACTTCGGCCTGCGGGTTGTTCCTGCGGCCGAGTCTGGGGTGAAGGATGCCTTTTTGTTGATCGATGATGATCAGTGCCGCGTTTGCCTTGAGCTCCATGCCGACTGTTCTCCAGGATTGTTGAGCGAGTCGCACTTCAACATCACCCATGGCGACTGGCAAGGCTGCGATCTTTCAGGTTTATCAGACAAATCCTGAAATAACCTTGCACCCCGCTTGCGCGGCCACCTCCCGCTCACTAACGTAGCGCCTTTATTGCGCACCGCCGCCTCTACCCCCGCAGGAGCTTTGCCATGGCCTCGCCAGCCCTTACTCATTTTCTACCCCGGTTCGGCGTTGCCGCAGCAGTGGCCGGTGTCTTGAGCCTGACCGGTTGTCAGAACTTCAACGCCCAGGACACCCTCCCGCCGACCTCTGGCGTACAACCGCTCAAGGGTCTGGCGCAGAACGTTTCGGTGCGCCGCAATGCCATGGGCATGCCGCTGATCGAAAGCAACAGCTTCCACGACGCGCTGTTCACCCTCGGTTACGTGCATGCCAGCGACCGCATCACGCAAATGGTCACCCTGCGCCTGCTGGCCCAGGGCCGCTTGGCCGAGATGCAGGGTGCGGACCTGCTGGATGCCGACCGTTACATGCGGGCGGTCAACCTGAAGAAAAGTGCTGGCGAGTTGTACAAGGCCTCGTCGCCGCGCCTCAAGCGTTTCTTCGAGGTCTATGCGCGGGGTGTCAACGCCTACCTGTTCCGCTACCGCGACAAACTGCCGGCGGACCTGGCGGCCAGCGGCTACAAGCCTGAGTATTGGCAGCCGGAAGATTCGGCGCTGATTTTCTGCCTGCTGAACTTCAGCCAGTCAACCAACCTGCCGGAAGAAATTTCCTCGCTGGTACTGGCCCAGACCGTCACCACCGACAAACTCGCGTGGCTGACGCCGTCGGCACCCGATGAAAAACTGCCGGTCGCCGAAAGCGAAAAACTGCAAGGACTCAAGCTCAACGGGCAATTCCCGGGGCTGGCCGAACTCAGTAAAGCCACCGGGCAACTGTCGGACCTCAATTTGTTGGGTGCCACCTCGTCGAACAACTGGGCCATCGCGCCGCAACGCAGCCGTAGCGGCAAGAGTCTGTTGGCCAGTGACAGTCACGGCCCGCTGGGCGTGCCTTCGCTGTTCAGTTACGTGCAGATTCGCGCGCCGAAGTATCAGGCGTCCGGCGTGACCATCGCCGGCCTGCCAATGGTGCTGGGAGGTTTCAACGGCAAAGTGGCGTGGAGCATGACGTCCGTGATGGGCGACAATCAGGACCTGTTCCTGGAGAAGATCAAGCGCCAGGGCAACGGACTCACCTATGAAAACGCCGGGAAATGGCAGCCGGCGATCGTGCGCAACGAAACCTATTTCGTCAAAGGCCAGCGGCCGATTCGCGAAGCCGTGTACGAAACCCGCCACGGCCCGCTGCTCAATAGCGCACAGGGCACCACCCTGGCCAACGGTTTCGGCCTGGCCTTGCAGATGCCGAACTTCACCGACGACAAGAGCCTGGACGCGTTCTTCGACCTGTCCCGCGCCCAGAGCGTCGAGAAAGCCTCGGATGCCAGCCGCGAAATCCGCGCCATCGCGCTGAACCTGGTATTTGCCGATGCCAGCCACATCGGCTGGCAAGTCACCGGCCGTTACCCGAACCGCCGCGAAGGCGAAGGTCTGCTGCCCTCGCCGGGCTGGGAAGGCCGCTACGATTGGGACGGTTATGCCGACCCGATGCTGCACCCGTACGACCAGGACCCGGCCCAAGGCTGGCTTGGCACTGCCAACCAGCGGGTCATTCCCCATGGCTACGGCATGCAGTTGTCCAACTCCTGGGCCGCTCCGGAGCGCGGCGAGCGCCTGGCCGAACTGGCCGGCGCAGGCAAACATGACAGCCGCAGCCTGATTGCCATGCAATACGACCAGACCACGACCTTCGCTGCCAAGCTGAAGAAGATGTTTGAAGCGCCGGGCATGTCCCAGCCACTCAAGCAAGCCATCGACGCCTTGCCGGCGACCGATCGCGCCAAGGCACACGAGGCCTACAGCCGCTTGATGGCGTTCGACGGCAAGCTCGGCCCGACCTCCACCGATGCGGCAATCTACGAACTGTTCCTGCAGGAAAGCATCCGGCAGATCTTCCTCGATGAACTGGGCCCGGAAAGCAGCCCGGCGTGGAAGGCCTTTGTCGCCGACGGCAAATTGTCTTACTCGGCCCAGGCCGATCATTTGCTCGGGCGTGAGGACAGTCCGTTCTGGGATGACGTGCGTACCGCGCAGAAAGAAGACAAACCGGCCATCCTCGCTCGCAGCCTCGCCGCAGCAATCAGCGCAGGCGACAGCCAGTTGGGCAGCGATCACAAAGCCTGGCAGTGGGGCAAATTGCATCGCTATGAATGGAAGAACACCAGCGGCCAGACCGTACGCGGACCGCTGCCGGCCGGCGGCGATCACACCACGCTCAACACCGCCGCCTTCGCCTGGGGCCAGGACTTCAACACCACGCTGGCGCCAGCCATGCGCTTTATCGTCGACTTCGGCCAGTCCGAACCGCTGATGGCGCAGAACGGCACCGGCCAGTCCGGCAACCCGGCCAGCCCGAATTACCTCAACAGCATCGAACCGTGGCTCAAGGGTCAATACATGAGCCTGCCGATGCAGCCGCAGAACTTCGACAACGCCTATGGCAAGGCGCGGTTGACGCTGACCCCCGGCAAGTAACACAGGGCAAAGGATTGACACTGATCCCTTGTGGGAGCGGGCTTGCTCGCGAAGGCGATTGAACATTCAACCATTACTTTGAATGTCAGACCGCTTTCGCGAGCAAGCCCGCTCCCACATTGGTATTTCATCCGCCCACAGAGTCCCGATAGAACTTCACGCCCCATATCAGACTCTTAGCTAACAAATTCCTCCATTCCGGCAATGCCATGGACCTTGTTGTCTCGCGTCCCGAAGGTTTGTACTGCCCAGCCGGGGACTTTAATATCGACCCGTGGCGGCCGGTCGAACGCGCCGTGATCACCCACGCCCACGGCGACCATGCCCGCGCCGGCAATCAGCATTACCTGGCGGCAGCGCCCGACGAGGCCATTCTGCGCATGCGACTGGGCCAGGCCATCGACCTGCAAACCCTGGGCTATGGCGAACGCCTGCAGCATCATGGTGTGTTCCTCAGTTTTCATCCCGCTGGCCACGTGCTCGGCTCGGCACAAGTACGACTGGAATACGCTGGAGAAGTCTGGGTGGCTTCCGGGGACTACAAGATCGAACCCGACGGCACTTGCGCACCGTTTGAACCCGTACGCTGCGACACCTTCATCACCGAATCGACCTTTGGCCTGCCGATCTACCGCTGGCAACCCCAGGCCCAGGTGTTTGCCGAAATCAATCAATGGTGGCAAGCCAATGCCGCTGTCGAAAAAACCAGCGTGCTGTTCTGTTGCTCCCTCGGCAAGGCCCAGCGCATTCTCCATGGCATCGATGCACGACTCGGTCCCGTCCTGGTACATAGCGAAGTGGAACCGATCAACGGGATCTACCGCGAAGCGGGGATTTATCTGCCGCCCACGATTCATGCCGCCGAAATCAAAAAGAGCGACCCGATGATGCGCAAGGCGTTGGTGCTGGCACCGCCTTCGGCGGCGAACAGCAGCTGGATGCGCCGCTTCGGCGATTACAGCGATGGATTCGCCAGTGGCTGGATGCGTTTGCGCGGCACACGCCGACGGCGCGGTGTGGACCGAGGCTTCGTGCTGTCCGACCACGCCGACTGGCCCGGTCTGCTGTGGGCTATCGAACAGACCGGCGCCGAACGGGTCATGGTGAGTCATGGATCGGCCGGTGCATTGGTACGCCAGCTGCGCGAGCAGGGTCTTGATGCCACAGCGTTCGACACCGAATACGGTGATGACGAAGAAGACGCGATCATTGCCCAGGCCGGGCCTGCCGAGGTGCTGCCATGAAGGCGTTCGCCGAGCTGTATGCCGAACTGGACGCCTCCACCTCGAACAACGCCAAACTGGCGGCAATGCAAAACTACTTCACCCAGGCCGCGCCGGAAGATGCCGCATGGGCGGTGTACTTTCTGTCGGGGGGACGCCCCCGGCAATTGGTGCCGGTGCGGGTATTGCGCGAACTGGCCGTGGCGGTTTCCGGTTTGCCGGAATGGCTGTTCGAAGAGAGTTACCAGGCCGTCGGTGATCTCGCGGAAACCATTTCGCTGGTTTTACCGCAGGTGTCACACAGTTCAACCGACGGGCTGGCCACGTGGGTCGAGGACAAACTGCTGCCACTGCGCGGCGAACCAGCGCAGTCCCTCGCGCATCGGTTACCGATTCTGTGGGCGCAACTGGACAGCCTGAGCCTGATGGTCTGCATCAAACTGATCACCGGCAGCTTGCGCGTCGGGGTGTCCAGG
Organism: Pseudomonas sp. Pseusp3; assembly: GCF_047304225.1. Lineage (NCBI taxonomy): Bacteria > Pseudomonadati > Pseudomonadota > Gammaproteobacteria > Pseudomonadales > Pseudomonadaceae > Pseudomonas > Pseudomonas sp. Pseusp3. The sequence goes on from NZ_JBGLYV010000026.1 coordinate 55,197, forward strand.
TTACTGGTCACCCGCGCCCTGGCAGCCATGGCCCACCTCGACAGCAAACGCGTGGCGCAGCGGCTGGTGGGTTACACCGAGCAGTCCCATCGCCCCAGCGCCACCAGCTTTCTGAAACTGATCGCCGCCGAATCGCTCGATGAACACGCCCAGCGTGGCGGCCAGCCCTACCCGTTTTTTCTCGCCCATGCCTTGTCGCCGCCGGTGGAACAATTCGAAACGCTGCTCGGTCCCGTCCAGCATTGGCAGGCGGAATGGAAATGGGATGGCATCCGCGCCCAGGTGATCAAGCGCGACGGACGTCTGTGGATCTGGTCGCGGGGTGAGGAACTGGTGACCGAGCGCTTCCCGGAACTGGACAGTTTGATTCTGGGCCTTCCCGACGGGACGGTGATCGACGCAGAGATCGTCGCCTGGAAATCTGCGCCAACCGCCGTCGAAACGGATTTCGAACCAGCGGCGCAACCCTACGCCCACCTGCAACAACGCATCGGTCGCAAGACCCTGGACCGGAAAACCCTCGAAGAAGTACCGGTGGTACTGCTCGCCTTCGATTTGCTCGAGTGGCAGGGTGAGGACTGGCGCAACCGGAGCCAGGCCGAGCGACGCGCGCAACTGGAATGGGTAGCCAGTGATTGCGCCAATCCGCGGTTGCGCCTCTCGCCATTGTTGACCGGCGACACCTGGCTCGACCTCGCCCGCCAGCGCGAGGCATCCCGCGCCCTCGGTGTCGAGGGCCTGATGCTCAAGGCACGTGATGCCTTGTACGGCATCGGCCGGACCAAGAACATGGGCGTGTGGTGGAAATGGAAAGTCGACCCGTTCAGCGTTGACGCCGTGCTGATCCATGCGCAACAAGGGCAAGGACGCCGGGCCAGCCTATACAGCAATTACACATTCGCCGTCTGGGACGGCCCGCCAGATGCCAGCGAACGCTCCCTTGTGCCGTTCGCCAAAGCTTATTCCGGGCTGAGCGATGACGAAATCCGCCAGATCGACAGCATCGTGCGCAAGACCACGGTGGAAAAGTTCGGGCCCGTGACCAGCATTCAGCCAAGCCTGGTGTTTGAATTAGGTTTTGAGGGCATCGCCCTCTCCCGCCGTCACAAAAGTGGCATTGCCGTGCGCTTCCCGCGGATGTTGCGCTGGCGCAAGGACAAGTCGATCGACGAAGCCGACACTTTGGCGACCCTGCAAAATCTGCTCGGCTAGGCCCTCTTTTCATCCTCAATATTTTTTCTTTTTGAACCGAACGGGTGCGCCCATTTCCCTGCGCCCGTTTTCGTGCATAAATCTGTATCCGGCCATTTCCAAGCGCCTTTTTAAACGCTTGTTCGGCACTCTGGTTCGGAAATTGCTACTTTCAATAGGTCTTACGCTTTCCAGTAACAACAATTCTGCGCCACGAGCGCTCATATTGGTATTTAGGGATTGAATAATGAAAAAAGCATTGCTGACCCTTTCTGCACTGGCGTTGTGCGTGGCTGCTGGCTCCGCCATGGCGAAGGAGTACAAAGAACTGCGTTTCGGCGTTGACCCTTCCTACGCACCGTTCGAGTCGAAAGCGGCCGATGGCAGCCTGGTTGGCTTTGACATCGATCTGGGGAACGCGATCTGCGCCGAATTGAAGGTCAAGTGCAAGTGGGTCGAAAGTGACTTCGACGGCATGATCCCTGGCCTTAAGGCCAACAAATTCGACGGCGTGATCTCGTCGATGACCGTTACCCCGGCCCGCGAAAAAGTGATCGACTTCTCCAGCGAGCTGTTCTCCGGCCCGACCGCATACGTGTTCAAGAAAGGTTCTGGCGTGACTGAAGACGTTGCCTCGCTCAAGGGCAAAACCGTCGGCTACGAACAAGGCACCATTCAGGAAGCCTATGCCAAAGCCGTTCTGGACAAGGCCGGCGTAAAAACCCAGGCGTACGCCAACCAGGATCAGGTCTACGCCGACTTGACTTCCGGTCGTCTCGATGCAGGGATCCAGGACATGCTGCAAGCCGAACTGGGCTTCCTGAAGTCCCCACAGGGTGCCGATTACGATGTCAGCAAGCCGGTCGACAACGCTTTGCTGCCAGCCAAAACAGCCGTTGGCATTAAGAAAGGTAACACCGAGCTGAAAGCGCTTTTGGATAAAGGTATCAAAGCGTTACACGATGATGGCACCTACGCCACCATTCAGAAGAAACACTTTGGCGATCTGAATCTGTACAGCGGCAAATAATGCCCGGCGCCCATCTCTTGATGGGCGCTTTTTTCATCCGATCAGGTTGCTGATTTATGTTCGAAAACCTCCTGCAAAATCTGGGGCTCTCTGCCTTCAGCCTCAAGGGCTTCGGTCCGCTGCTGATGCAAGGTACCTGGATGACCATCAAATTATCGGCGATGTCGCTGCTGGTGGCCGTGTTGCTCGGCCTGCTCGGCGCCAGTGCCAAGCTGTCGAAAGTAAAACTGCTGCGCCTGCCTGCCCAGTGCTACACCACGCTGATTCGCGGGGTGCCGGATCTGGTGCTGATGCTGCTGATCTTCTACAGCCTGCAAACCTGGCTGACGTCGCTCACCGACTACATGGAATGGGAATACATCGAGATTGACCCGTTCAGCGCCGGGGTTCTGACCCTGGGCTTCATCTACGGCGCGTACTTCACCGAAACTTTCCGCGGCGCCATCCTCGCCGTGCCGCGCGGTCAGGTCGAAGCGGCCACCGCCTACGGTCTCAAACGCGGCCAGCGCTTCTGGATCGTGGTGTTCCCCCAAATGATGCGCTTTGCCCTGCCGGGTATCGGCAACAACTGGATGGTGATGCTCAAGGCTACCGCACTGGTGTCGATCATCGGCCTGGCCGACCTGGTCAAGGCTGCCCAGGATGCGGGTAAAAGCAGCTATCAACTGTTTTACTTCCTGGTACTCGCCGCCTTGATCTACCTGTTGATCACCAGTGCCTCCAACTTCGTTCTGCGTTGGCTCGAACGCCGCTACGCTGCCGGCACCCGGGAGGCCGTACGATGATCGAACTCCTGCAGGAATACTGGAAAGCCTTCCTCTACACCGACGGACAGAACATCACCGGCCTGGCCATGACCATGTGGCTGCTCAGCGCTTCGATTTTCATCGGTTTCATCGTGTCGATCCCGCTGTCCATCGCCCGGGTTTCTCCACACTTCTACATTCGCTGGCCGGTGCAGTTCTACACCTATCTGTTTCGGGGTACGCCACTCTATATTCAGCTGCTGATCTGTTACACGGGGATCTACAGCCTGGCCGCCGTGCGTGCGCAACCGCTGCTCGACAGCTTCTTTCGCGATGCGATGAACTGCACCATCCTGGCGTTCGCCCTGAACACCTGCGCCTACACCACGGAGATCTTCGCCGGGGCGATTCGCAGCATGGCCCACGGTGAAGTCGAAGCGGCCAAGGCCTATGGCCTCACTGGCTGGAAGCTGTATGCCTACGTGATCATGCCGTCCGCCCTGCGTCGCTCGTTGCCTTACTACAGCAACGAAGTGATTCTGATGCTGCACTCGACCACCGTGGCCTTCACCGCGACCATCCCGGACATTCTGAAAGTCGCGCGGGACGCCAACTCGGCGACCTTCCTGACTTTCCAGTCGTTCGGCATCGCCGCGCTGATCTACCTGACCGTCACTTTTGCGCTGGTCGGCCTGTTTCGCCTTGCCGAACGTCGATGGCTGGCCTTCCTCGGGCCGACCCACTAGGACTTAACGTACATGCGCCACCAGAAACATGACCTGCTGTCCCCAATGCCGGGGACCGCGAGACAGATCCACAGTTTTCACTTCGGCCCACAACCGGCCAACGGCAAGATATACATCCAGGCCTCCCTGCACGCCGACGAAATGCCCGGCATGCTGGTGGCCTGGCACCTCAAGCAACGACTGGCGGAGCTGGAGGCTGCCGGTCGCCTGCGTAGCGAAATCGTGCTGGTGCCCATCGCCAATCCGGTGGGCCTGGAACAGGTGCTGATGGATGTGCCGCTGGGCCGCTATGAGCTGGAAAGCGGCCAGAACTTCAACCGCTGGTTCGTCGACCTCAGTGAGGAAGTCGGCAACGCGATCGAAGGCAAGCTCGGTGACGATCCGCAGCACAATCAGCAATTGGTCCGCAGCAGCCTGCGCGATGCGCTGGCCCGGCAGACCGCCAGCACCCAACTGCAATCCCAGCGCCTGACCCTGCAGCGACTGGCCTGCGACGCCGACATGGTGCTCGACCTGCATTGCGATTTCGAAGCGGTCGCACACCTCTACACCACACCTGAAGCCTGGCCGCAGGTCGAGCCGCTGGCCCGCTACATCGGTGCCGAAGCCAGCCTGCTGGCAACCGATTCCGGTGGCCAGTCGTTCGACGAATGCTTCACCCTGCTCTGGTGGCAGTTGAAGGAACGCTTCGGCGAACACTTCGACATTCCGCCGGGCAGTTTTTCCGTGACCGTCGAATTGCGCGGCCAGGGCGACGTCAATCACCCGCTGGCCAGCCTCGACTGTCAGGCGTTGATCGACTACCTGATCCATTTCGGCGCGATCGCCGGCGAACCCGCGCCCCTGCCCGAGCTGCCCTATCCGGCGACACCTCTGGCCGGCGTAGAACCGGTGGCTACGCCCGTCGGCGGGCTGCTGGTGTTCACCGCGCTACCGGGACAGTACCTGGAAGCAGGGCAACTGATCGCCGAGATCATTGATCCGGTCAACGATCACGTCACCCCCGTTCATTGCTCCGCCGCCGGGTTGATGTACGCCCGTTCGCTGCGTCGCATGGCCACTGCCGGCATGGTGATCGCCCACGTCGCGGGCACCGAAGCCTATCGCAGCGGCTATCTACTTTCGCCTTGAGGATGCATGCCCCATGTACAAATTGACCATCGAAGGCCTGCATAAAAGCTATGGCGACCATGAAGTCCTCAAAGGTGTTTCACTCAAGGCCAAAACCGGTGACGTCATCAGCCTGATCGGCGCCAGTGGCTCGGGTAAAAGTACTTTTCTGCGTTGCATCAACTTTCTTGAACAACCCAACGACGGCGCCATGAGCCTCGACGGGCAGAACGTCCGCATGATCAAGGATCGCCACGGCATGCACGTGGCCGACGCCAATGAACTGCAGCGCATTCGCACCCGCCTGGCCATGGTGTTCCAGCACTTCAACCTGTGGAGCCATATGACAGTGCTGGAAAACATCACCATGGCTCCGCGCCGGGTGCTGGGGTGCGACAGGAAAGAAGCCGAGGACCGCGCCCGGCGCTACCTCGACAAGGTGGGGCTGGCCTCCCGTGTGGCGGACCAGTACCCGGCATTCCTGTCCGGCGGTCAGCAACAACGGGTTGCGATTGCCCGGGCACTGGCCATGGAACCGGAAGTCATGCTGTTCGACGAACCAACTTCGGCGCTGGACCCGGAACTGGTGGGTGAAGTACTGAAAGTGATCCAGGGCCTGGCCGAAGAAGGCCGGACCATGATCATGGTGACCCACGAAATGAGCTTCGCCCGCAAAGTGTCGAGCCAGGTGTTGTTTCTGCACCAGGGCCTGGTTGAGGAAGAAGGCACGCCGGAAGACGTGCTGGGCAATCCGAAAAGCGAGCGATTGAAGCAGTTCCTGAGTGGCAACCTGAAGTAACGGCTGAAAAAATAACCTGTGGGAGCGCCGCACCGCCGCTCCCACTTTTTTGATCGGTAGCGTCTGGCCTGTCAGACAACAGGCGCAGGCGGTGGCTCATCCGGCAAAGTGGGTTCGCCAGGTTCCATCGGCTCTTCGTTCGGGGTATCAGGGTCAGGCTGACCAGGGATGCCCCCCGCCATGCTGACGGGTGGATGTGCCATCAAGTACCAGGCCAGAACGCCAACCTGATTGGGTTCAAGCCTTGCCAGTTCGGCACTGATTCGTGGATCGATCTTCATTCGGCACTCCTGAGCGATGGCCCGACCCGCCTTGCGCGGATCGGAGCAGTACACTCCATAGAGTGTACGCCCGCTCAGGAATTCCAGATATTTGCCGGACGGTTGACTCAGGTGCGAGGCAGGGTCACGCCACGCTGGCCCTGATACTTGCCGCCACGGTCCTTGTAGGACACTTCACACTCTTCGTCAGACTCGAGGAACAGCATCTGCGCCACGCCTTCGTTCGCGTAGATTTTCGCCGGCAGATTGGTGGTGTTGGAGAACTCCAGGGTCACGTGACCTTCCCACTCAGGCTCGAGCGGCGTGACGTTGACGATGATGCCGCAGCGCGCGTAGGTGCTTTTACCCAGGCAAATGGTCAATACATTACGCGGAATGCGGAAGTATTCGACGGTGCTGGCCAGGGCGAAGGAGTTCGGAGGAATGATGCATACGTCGCTGTGGATGTCGACGAAGCTGCCGGCATCGAAGTTTTTCGGGTCGACGATAGCCGAATTGATGTTGGTGAACACCTTGAAATGATTGGTGCAACGTACATCGTAGCCATAGCTCGACACGCCATAGGAAATCACACGGCTATCGTCGCTGCCGCGCATCTGGCGCTCGACGAAAGGCTCGATCATGCCGTGCTCTTGCGCCATGCGGCGAATCCACTTGTCCGATTTGATGCTCATGGCGGGTGTCCTGAATAGCGAGGTCGAAAAATTCTGTCCGGCATCTTACCGGGCGCGCCGCCGGGTTCAAAGTCCGCGGTGCAATTCTCGCCGAACATGCAGGAATTACCTGCGCTGGCGACGAACCGTCACACCGCCGATCCTTAAAACAGAGAAACCTGCGCAAGAAGCATTGGCACGTCCCGGAAAAAGGGTTAAGGTGACGTCACTGTGCTGCTTGTGTCACTGAGAATCTCTACACGATATGTTGAATTTCGATCCAACCATCTACAAGAATTTTTCCTGCTCTTTGCACTCAGTCTCGGCCAGGGTTCTTCCTGAGTCGCAGTTATCTTTGTTCAAGGAGTTACACCATGTCTAATCGCCAAACCGGTACCGTTAAGTGGTTCAACGATGAAAAAGGCTTCGGCTTCATCACTCCACAATCCGGTGACGACCTGTTCGTTCACTTCAAAGCTATCCAGTCCGACGGCTTCAAAAGCCTGAAAGAAGGCCAACAGGTTTCTTTCATCGCTACCCGCGGTCAGAAAGGCATGCAAGCTGAAGAAGTTCAAGTTATCTAACTTGTACTTGCTTTAGTAAAAAGCCCCGCTCTCAACAGCGGGGCTTTTTTGTGGGCGGACGTTTTTTGTCCACACAAGGCGGCGATCTTTTGATGTCCTTACCAGGTCACGCCAAACCCTGCGGTGTAGCGTGTCTTGTCCAGATCCGCATCGTCGGTGCCGCTGATGATGTCCCGCTCCGCCTTCAGGTTCAGCGAAGCCCAGTCAGTCACCTTGTAGCGCAACCCCATCTCGGCATCGAGTGCGTAGTCGGCCACGCCCGACAGCGGCTTGCCGACCTCACCATTGGTGAAAAACTCGACACGCTTGCCGATCAGGTAGCGGTTGTAGTCCCACTTCATGGCCAGGGCGTAGAAATTGTCCTTGCTGCCATCAGAGAACTCAAAGTCCGTGTGGTTGATCAACGACCCCAGGGAGAAGGCCCCGAGCTCGTCATCCCAGAACTGATAGCCGGGACCGGTACCGACGGTGCGCTGACGGGAAAGGTCTTCGACCTTGTCGCGCTTGTACACCAGGCGCCCCTGCCAGAACCATTGCTCGGTCAGGAACCGGTCGATGGAGTACTCGGCCCGCCAATTGTCGGTGGTCACCACGCTGTCCTGGAACTCACGGTTGTATTCGCCTTCGGCGGTATGCCGCCAGCGACCGTGACGCGCACTGGTCTTGAAATCGATGCCGTAGTCATCGGTATCGTTTTCCGCCCGCTGATAATCCAGCGCGATATCGACGTTGCCTTTCCACACCAGATCCTCGACCACCGGTTTTGGCTTGAGGATCTGCTGAATGCTCGCCAGCTCGACCGTCTTCGGTGCTTCACCATTGGCCAGCGTGACCTTGCCGGCATCCGCCGCTTTCAGCGCCTTGGCTTTCTCGCCACTGTAGGCATCCTGCTTGACCAGCAATTCCTGATCGCTGTCCAGGGTCTTGACCTGTTTCCAGTCGATCGTCACCGCACCGGCGTACTCGGTCTGGATCAGCAGCTTGCCGCCATCGAACAGCGTGATCTTGCCACTCAGCTTGTCACCGTTCTTCAACCACACGGTATCGGCCAGCAAGGGAGTGGAAGCACTGAGGACAGCGAGACACAGCAGGGATCTGGACAACATATGCAAAATACAGGCTCGGGCTTGCAAGAAAAGTCGGCATTATCCGTTGGAACAAGGCCCTGACAAGGACTGACCCGACTATTTCTGTTGAGTTCATTTCTCAACTTCCTGCACAGGAATTACTCTAACGACGGTAAAGCAGACTTTTTCAGGAATGACGGACGTGACCGATCCAACCGATGAACCCGAGAGTGCGGCGCAAATCCGACGCACGGCACTGTACCTGACACTGGCGCAAGTTCCCGAGGGCAAGGTCGTCAGCTACGGTCAATTGGCCGAGCTTGCAGGACTGGGTCGCGCCGCCCGCTGGGTCGGCCGCACCCTCAGCCAATTGCCGAGCGACAGCAAGTTGCCCTGGCATCGCGTTCTGGGCGCAAACGGACGTATCAGCCTGCCGGTCGGCAGCCCTTCGGGGGATGAGCAGCGCGCACGATTGCGCATGGAGGGCATCAGTGTCCTGAATAATCGTGTTGATATTCAGCGCCATGGCTGGCGTCCGGTAGAGCACAGCGGTTAGAGTGCGCCCTTTGTTTCCGTATTTCTTGAGGCAGACTCCAGCCCATGCCCCGTAAAACCTGGCGCGCCGCGCTCGCCGCTTATGCCAGCCCCTCGACACTCGTGCTGTTGCTGCTTGGTTTCGCCGCCGGCCTGCCTTACATGCTGGTGTTTTCGACGCTTTCGGTCTGGCTGCGTGAAGCCGGCGTGGCTCGCGAAACCATTGGCTATGCAAGCCTGATCGGCCTGGCATATGCCTTCAAATGGGTCTGGTCACCGCTGCTCGACCAATGGCGACTGCCATTGCTCGGCAAACTCGGTCGACGACGTTCCTGGCTCGTATTGTCCCAGGCACTGGTCATCCTTGGCCTGATCGGGATGGGATTCTGCGACCCGCAAAAGCATCTCTCCTGGCTCATCGCTATCGCGGTGATCGTCGCCTTCGCCTCGGCGACGCAGGACATTGCGGTAGACGCCTATCGCCTGGAGATCGCCGAGGACAATCGCCAGGCCGCCCTGGCCGCCAGCTACATGTCCGGTTACCGGGTCGCCGCACTGCTGGCGACTGCAGGCGCGCTGTATTTCGCCGAAGGCTTTGGCTCCACCGGCTTCAACTACAAGCATTCGGCCTGGGCCGGCACTTACATCCTGTTCGGGGCGCTGATGGTCCCGGCACTGCTGACTTCACTGTTCATGCGCGAACCACCCGTGCCGTTACGCACGCAACTGCAGGCCGGGCGCTACAGTTTCGTGCATCAACTGGCCTCGGTATTCGTGCTGATCATATTGCTGGTGTCCGTGCCGGCCATGTTCACCCAGCTCTACAACACCGACTTTGCCAGCGTACTGTTCGAAGGCGTGAGCCCGCTCGACCTGCTGCTCGAAGACCGCGCGTTCCTGCGGGCCATCCTCTACATCACGCTCACCGCCCTGTGCCTCTCGGCCATGGGCCGACGCGGCCTGGCACCGGTACTGACGCCGGTCAACGACTTCATCCTGCGATACCGCTGGCAAGCCCTGCTGCTGCTCGGCTTGATCGCCACCTATCGGATGTCCGATACGGTCATGGGCGTGATGGCCAACGTGTTCTATATCGACCAGGGCTTCACCAAGGACCAGATCGCCAGCGTCAGCAAAATCTTCGGCCTGATCATGACCCTGGTCGGCGCCGGCATGGGCGGCCTGCTGATCGTGCGCTTCGGCATCCTGCCGATCCTGTTCATCGGCGGCGTCGCCTCCGCGGCGACCAACATCCTGTTCCTGATGCTCGCCGACATGGGCCCCAACCTGAACATGCTGGTGCTGACCATCTCCCTGGACAACTTCAGTTCAGGCCTGGCCACCTCAGCCTTCGTCGCCTACCTGTCGAGCCTGACCAACCTCAAGTTCTCCGCTACCCAGTACGCCCTGCTCAGCTCGATCATGCTGCTACTGCCACGCCTGATCGGCGGCTACTCCGGAGTCATGGTGGAGAAGTTCGGTTATCACAACTTCTTCCTGATTACCGCCCTGCTGGGCGTCCCAACCCTGCTGCTGATCGCCTTGCACTGGTTCCAGGAAAATCGCCGCGCAGGTCCGACACCGACACCGGAGCCGGTGCAGACCCCGGTCACCGAAGAATCGTAGGTTCTTTACCCAGGAAAAATCGCGGAGGGCCGCGTGAATCGCGCTCTCCGGCCACACCACCGACCGCACGCCTGTACGCCAGCGGAACTCGCCCGTACAATGCTCCGTCATTTCTCGTCATCAGCAATCGATAACGGCCAACCATGCGCACCAGTCAATTTTTGCTCGCCACACAAAAAGAAACGCCTTCCGACGCGGTCGTGATCAGCCACCAGCTGATGCTGCGCGCCGGCATGATCCGCAAACTCGCCTCGGGCCTGTACACCTGGCTGCCGATGGGCTTGCGGGTAATGCGCAAGGTCGAAGCCGTCGTTCGTGAAGAAATGAACGCCGCCGGCTCGCTCGAAGTGTTGATGCCGAGCACGCAACCGGCTGAGCTGTGGCAGGAATCCGGGCGCTGGGAAGAGTACGGCCCTGAATTGCTGCGCTTCAAGGATCGCCACGGTCGCGATTTCTGCGCAGGTCCCACCCATGAAGAAGTCATCACCGATCTGATGCGCAACGAGTTGAGCAGCTACAAGCAGCTGCCGATCAACCTGTACCAGATCCAGACCAAATTCCGTGATGAGATCCGCCCACGCTTCGGCTTGATGCGCGGCCGCGAATTCATCATGAAGGACGCCTATTCGTTCCACGCCGACCAGCCTTCGCTGCAGGTCACCTACGACCGCATGCACCAGGCCTACTGCAACGTATTCACCCGTCTGGGCCTGAAGTTCCGCCCTGTTGAAGCCGACAACGGTTCCATCGGCGGTGCCGGTTCCCACGAGTTCCACGTGCTGGCCGAGTCCGGTGAAGACGACATCGTTTTCAGCAACGGCTCCGACTACGCCGCGAACATCGAGAAAGCCGAAGCCGTGCCACGGGAAACCTCGCGCGCCGCTCCGAGCGAAGAACTGCGCCTGGTCGACACCCCGAACGCAAAAACAATTGCGCAACTGGTCGAAGGCTTCAACCTGCCGATCGAGAAAACCATCAAGACCCTCGTGGTGCACGCTGAAGAAAAAGGCAAGCTGATTGCCCTGATCATCCGTGGCGACCATGAGCTGAACGAAATCAAGGCGGCCAACCAGCCAGGCGTTGCCAGCCCGCTGGTCATGGCCTCGGAAAGCGAACTGCGCGACGCCATTGGCGCCGGCGCCGGTTCCCTCGGCCCGCTGAACCTGCCGCTGCCGATCATCATCGACCGCTCTGTCGAACTGATGAGCGACTTTGGCATCGGTGCCAACATCGACGACAAACACTACTTCGGCGTGAACTGGGAGCGCGACCTGCCTGTTCCGACCGTTGCCGACCTGCGTAACGTCGTGACCGGCGACCCGAGCCCGGACGGCAAAGGCACCCTGGAAATCAAGCGCGGCATCGAAGTCGGGCACATCTTCCAGCTGGGCAACAAGTACAGCAAAGCGATGAAATGCGAAGTGCTGGGCGAGAACGGCAAGCCGGTCACCCTGGAAATGGGCTGCTATGGCATCGGCGTGTCCCGCGTGGTGGCGGCTGCCATCGAGCAGAACAACGACGAAAACGGGATCATCTGGAGCGACACTCTCGCGCCGTTCCAGATTGCCCTGGTGCCGCTGCGCTACGAAACCGAGCAGGTTCGCGAAGCCACCGACAAGCTGTACGCGGAACTGACCGCTGCCGGCTTCGAAGTGCTGCTGGACGACCGTGACAAGAAAACCAGCCCGGGCATCAAGTTCGCGGACATGGAGCTGATCGGCATTCCACACCGGATCGTGGTCAGTGACCGCGGCCTGGCCGAAGGCAACCTGGAATACAAGAGCCGTACCGAGGCCGACGCACAAGCGCTACCGGTCGCCGAGGTGCTGTCCTTCCTTCAGGCCCGCATCCGCCGCTGATACCAGATATAGAGGCGTCATGTTCAAGCGAAACACCTTAGGCCTCGGTGGTGCTGCCTTGTGCGGCACCCTGCTGGTCAGCGGCTGTGCCAACCACATGTCACAACGCAGCGAGCAAGAGGAACGTGTCGAGCGCAAATTGCTCGATCACAGCCTGCAGATCGATGTCGGTGAGCCCAAGGTGCTTGAGCTGCCGCAACGGCGGGTGAAAATTCACGAACAGAAGACTTTCGAAGTCACCGAATACGAAGTCACGCGTCACTACGACCGCTATACGCCGTACCAACCCTGGCGGGAGATTTACGAAATCCCGCTGGGCGCGGTGGCCGTGGTGGCGGGTATCGGTGCCAACGTGGTCAATGTGTTCACCCTCGGCAATCTGCCGGACAGCGTGACCAAGGACTGGCTGAGCTACGGTTTTGCCGGGCTCAACCCGTTCATGAACGTGCAGTCCCACGGCCGCGCGCAGCAAAACCTGGCCGGCATTGGTGAAGTCCAGCGCGACAAACGCACGGAGTACTCAAGCCTGCCCTGGAGCGAGCGCCCGGTCGAGGTCAAGGCCGGCAAGGAAACCTTCGAGCTGACCACCGACAAAAACGGCGTGCTGCGCCTGAATCTGCTGGACAGCCCGTTCGCCGAACATGACATCAATCATCTGAGCCGGTTGCTGATCCGTGTCGAGGATGCCCAGGGCAACGTGCACAGCGATTCCACCCTGGCCATCAGCAGCAACCTGCGCAGCAAGCTCTATGAGGCCCACGGCCTGATTTACGACGACCTCGAAGGCGATGAGGTGAGCCAGTGGGTACATCGGGTCAAGCGCCTGTCGGAACTGGGCCTTGAAGAAGAAGCCAGTGAGCTGGAACAGAGCCTGATCGAACTGACACGCAATGATCCCGAATTGCAGAGCGAATTCCTCAAGTCGCTGGCCCGCAATGGCGAACGACTGGTGGCGAATCCGGGGCTGAACTAAAAAGCCAAAAGCTTCGTCGGATCGCCGCCCGGAGCAAGCCCGCTCCCACACTGGATTTGTGAACACCTCAAATCCAATGTGGGAGCGGGCTTGCTCGCGAAGGGGCCCGCAGATTCACCTCCGAACTACCGCTCAAACAACTCCATCTGCTCGAACCCGCCCCGCAAGTCCTCCAGCCGCACGCCGACACCCAACAACCGCACCGGTTTACCGCCGCGATTGAAGGCCTGGGTCAGCATCAACTGATAACTCCCCAGATCCCGCCCTGCCCCGGCCTGCTCCAATGTTGTCTGGGTGAAGTCGTGGAACTTCACTTTGACGAATGGCTTGCCCGGACGATAACTGCTGTCGATTCGTGCCATGCGACCGGCCAGGGTCTCCAGCAGCTCGGGCAACTTGTCCAGGCAACTCTTCAGGTCTGGCAGGTCAACGTCGTAGGTGTTTTCAACAGAGATCGACTGACGACGGCTGTCGTTGTGCACCACGCGGTCATCGATCCCACGGGCCAGGCTCCAGAGCCGCTCGCCAAAGCTGCCGAACTCACGCACCAGTGCCAACTTGTCCCACTCGCGCAATTGCAGGCAATCGGAAATGCCCAGCTTGCCGAGCTTGTCGGCGGTGACTTTACCGACCCCGTGCAATTTGCCCACCGGCAAGCCACTGACAAAGTCCTCGACCTGGTCCGGAGTAATGACGAACAGGCCGTTGGGCTTTTTCCAGTCACTGGCGATCTTGGCCAGAAACTTGTTCGGCGCCACACCCGCCGACACGGTGATATGCAGTTGGTTGGAGACCCGGCGCCGGATGTCCTGGGCGATTCGCGTCGCACTGCCCGCGAAATGCGCACTGTCCGACACATCGAGGTACGCTTCGTCGAGCGAAAGTGGCTCGATGATCTCGGTGTAATCGCGAAAGATCGTGTGGATTTCCCTGGACGCCTCTCTATAGGCATCCATGCGCGGCTTGACGATGATCAGGTCCGGGCACAGTTTCAAGGCATGCCCGGAGGACATTGCCGAACGCACCCCATACGCTCGCGCCTCATAATTGCAGGTGGCGATCACCCCGCGCCGATCCGCCGACCCGCCCACCGCCAATGGCTTGCCGGCCAGGCGCGGGTCGTCACGCATCTCAATGGCGGCGTAGAAACAATCACAATCGACGTGGATGATCTTTCGCTGAGTCATGGCAAAGCAGTGTTCATGGCAAGGAAAAGGCATCTGGGTATGCCGGATATGCAGTATCTCACCGACACCTGTATATAGCACCAGTAGTCTGAATGTTCTTTTCGACTCGTGGGAAATGTCGTTGATAAATTTATTTTTTCAATCGAAAAAACATTCTCAATAGAGCCGCAGGCCTTGCCCCGCCTGCCTCACAGGCTGGCCAACCCGCCTGTCGACAAGCTAACCGATTGAAGCGGAACAGGTTTTATCTGAATTGAAGGTTGACACCCCGGCGTTTCTCTATAGAATGCCGGCACACAGACGCGGGATGGAGCAGTCTGGTAGCTCGTCGGGCTCATAACCCGAAGG